>DASWRZ010000127.1:0-7085 GCA_036402935.1 Actinoplanes sp. | reverse complement strand
CGGCATCTGGTGGCGCGGGCTGACCGACGTCGGCGCGGTGGCCGGCGTGCTGGCCGGCGGTGGGGCGTCGATGGCCGCTGTCCTGATCACCGTCCTCGGGCCGCCGCTGCACGGCTGGGTCGCCCAGGTGATCGGCCAGCCCGCGGCGTGGACCGTTCCGCTGGCGTTCCTGGTGATGATCGGCGGCTCGCTGCTGACGCCGCGCCGGGTGCCCCGCGACATCGGGGCGACCATGCTGCGGCTGCACGCGCCCGAGGCGGTTCGGATTTAAGGATGTTTAAGGCAGCCGTCGTGATCCCGCGTCAGTTACCGCCCCGTAGTGATCGGTGCTGAACCCGATCGATCACTACTGGAGGAGCGGGCAATGTACCGAAACCGTCGGAACCGGATGTCGAGCCGGACGCGCAAGATGGTCGTCGGCGTGACCGCGGTCGCGATCGTCGGCGGGGCGTGGGCGATCAGCACCGGGGTGAGCGGGGCCAGCGAGAACAACGTCGCGGCGTGCACCGGGCTCGATCAGGCGATTCAGCGCAATCTGGACTTCATCGCCGATCAGCAGGCGCATCCGACCGGGGTGTCGGCGGCCAACATCCTGAACCGGCAACAGGTGATCGACAACATCAACGTGACCCGGAAGGCCGCGGGGTGCACCGAGGCGGCGCCGACCGGGCCGTCGAACGGTGCCGCTCCGGCCGCGCCGCCGGCGCAGCAGACCACGCCGCCGGCGAACAACGGCAACGCGGGCAGCGGCAACGCCGGGAACGGAAATGCCGGAACTGCCGGGTCAGGCAACACGGCCGGCTCCAACGGGACCGGCGCGGGCCAGGTGGTCTGCAAGGGCTCGACCGTGACGCTGTCCGGCACCGCGGGCGCACCCGCCGCCTCCAGCGGCACCTTCCCGATCGGCACCACGCTCAAGGTGACCAACCTCGACAACAACAAGAGCATCACCGTCAAGGTCACCGAGCCCTCGGGCAGCTGCGCGCTGCTCAACGACGCCGCCTTCAACCAGATCCACGAAGCGGGCAAATTCCTCATCCGGCACGCGGTCATCGAACGGGTGGGATGATCACGCTCGGTACGTTCGGGTCCGGATCATCCCTGCTTACGGGGTGGCCCGGACCCGTTACCTTTCACTAGTTTTCTCCGCATGACCTCCGCCGTGCCCGCTCAGCGCCAACCCGAGCAGCACCAATCCGAGCAACACCGGCCCGAGCCGCCGCCCGCGGCGATGTCCCTGCGCGGCCTGGTCAAGCACTTCGACACCAAGCTCGCGGTGGCCCAGCTCAGCCTGGAGGTTCCGGCCGGGTCCTTCTTCGGCCTGCTCGGCCCCAACGGGGCCGGCAAGACCACGACGTTGTCCATGGCCGTCGGCCTCCTGCGGCCCGACGCGGGTCAGGCTTTCCTTCTCGGGTACGACGTGTGGAGCGACCCGGCATCGGCCAAGTCGAGGCTCGGCGTGCTGCCCGACGGTGTGCGCCTGTTCGACCGGCTGACCGGCCCCGAACTGCTCGCCTACCAGGGACTCCTCCGGGGCATGGACGCGTCGACGGTCGACCGGCGGGCCCACGAGCTGCTCGAGGTTCTCGAACTCGGCACCGGCAACCGCACGCTCGTCGTCGATTATTCGGCCGGCATGAAGAAGAAGATCGGTCTGGCCTGCGCGCTGCTCCACGCGCCGCGGCTGCTCGTGCTCGACGAACCGTTCGAAGCGGTCGACCCGGTGTCGGCCGCGCTGATCCGCGACATCCTCCAGCGGTACGTCTCGGGCGGCGGCACCGTGGTCTTCTCCAGCCACGTCATGGAGGTCGTGGAACGGCTCTGCGACCACGTGGCGATCATGTCCGACGGCGTCCTGCGGATGCATGGCACGCTCGGTCAGGTGCGCGGCGACCGTTCCCTCGAGGAGGTCTTCGTGCAGGTGGTCGGCGGCCGGGTCGCGACCGGCTCGGAGCTGGCGTGGTTGTAACTTTTGTCCGGCTCAAGCTCAAGTTGACCGCGAACGGGCTGCGCGGCAAACCGGCCCGGACCGTCCTGTTCGTGCTCGGCGTGCTCTGCGGCGGCCTCTTCGCCGTTCTCGGATACGCCGGCCTGGCCGTTCCCGGCGTGCTCGACGACGAGCACGCGGCCGGCATCGTGCTGCCGCTGGCCGGTGGCGTCCTGGTGCTGGGCTGGCTGTTCCTGCCGCTGCTGTTCTTCGGCGTCGACGAGTCGCTCGACCCGGCCCGCTTCGCCCTGCTCCCGCTGCGCCGCCGCACCCTGATCGCGGGGCTGTTCACGGCCGCGCTGGCCGGCGTCCCGGCACTGTCGACTCTGGTCGCCACGTTCGGCATGGTCGACACGGTGGCCCGGCTCGGTGGCCCGGTCGCGGCGCTCGCCGAGCTGGTCGGGATCGTGCTCGGGCTGCTGCTCGGCGTGGCCCTGAGCCGGGCCGTGACCAGCGCGTTCGCCGAGGCGCTGCGGTCGCGCCGGGCCCGTGACCTGGCCACTGTCCTGCTCGCGGTGGTGGCCGCCCTGCTCGGCCCGCTGCAGTTGCTGGTGCTCTCGGCGGCCCAGCGCGCCGACTGGGACACGGTCGCCTACCTGGCCGACGCCCTGGGCTGGACCCCGATCGGGGCGCCCTATTCGCTCGGCCTCGACATCGTGGCCGGCCGGTTCTGGGCCGTGCCGCTGCGGTTGTTGATCGTGATCGCCGCCGGAGCCGCCCTGTTGCGGTGGTGGGCCGCCACGCTCGAACGGGCCATGCTCGGCGCGTCGTCGTCGGCCGGCCGCGGTTCGGCCCGGTCCGGCGGCCCGGCCCGCACGCCGGTCCGCCGCCTGCTCGTACGCGGTCTGCCCGCCACCCGGTCGGGTGCGCTGATCACCCGCGAGATGCGGTACTGGTTCCGCGAGACCCGCCGCCGGGCCACCCTGGTCACGTTGATGGTGGCCGGGCTGTTCCTGCCGATCACGCTGTCGATCGGCGACGGCTCGCCGGGCGCGCTCGTCATCCTGGTCGGCGGCCTGGCCGCGATGGCCCTGGCCAACCAGTTCGGCATGGACGGCAACGCGTACGCGGCCAACATCGTCGCCGGCGTGCCCGGGCGAATCGAGATCCAGTCGCGCGTGATCGCCCACGCGATCTACGTGGTCCCGCTGTTCGCCGTCGACGCGATCGTGATCGGCGCGATCTCCGGCCGGCCGTGGACGATCGCGGGCGAGTTGGGCCTGCTGCTCGCGTCGTACGGCGTCGGCCTGGCCCTGGTCCTGCCGGTCTCGATCCGGGCCGCCTATCCACTGCCGGAGAGCGCCAGCCCGTTCGCGATGTCGTCCGGCGGCGGGATGGCCAAGGGCCTGCTCACCATGGGGGTGCTGCTCGGCGCGGTGATCGGCAGCCTGCCGCTGCAGATCGTGGCCTACTTCCTGGGTCCGGTCTGGTGGTGGATCGGCCTGCCGGTCGGTGCCGCCTACGGCCTGGCGGCCTACCTGATCAGCGTCGGACAGGCGGGCGACCTGCTCGACCGCCGCATGCCGGAACTCCTGGTCACGATCTCGCAGAACCGAGCTGTGTAGTTCGCTGGGCTTTCTAGACGGCTGGGCTTTCTACACGGCTGGACTTTCTAGACGGCTGAGCTTTCTAGACGGCTGGGCGTTCTAGACGGCTGGGTGCAGACCCTCCCGGCGCACGAAGATGCGCCGGCGCTGCAGGGCGTTGCCGGCCGGGCCCAACACGAAGCCCTCCAGCCACAGCCAGCCGTCGTAGGTGCTGCGCGGGTCGACCCGGATGACGCGGAAGGTCATCGAGCACTCACCCCGGAACTGCACACTGGCGTCCCCGTCGACGTGCACCACGTCGCCGGGCTGCAGGATCTCGGGATACATCCGCGCGCCTCCTCCACTGCTCCCCCGATCCCCGAACCTACCCATCCGTCTATGTGCACCGATAGTGCAATGCAGCATCTGCAATCAGCGTCGCCCGTCGAGGGGACACAATGGCGGACGTGACGATCCACGCCGGCGACCCTTTTGCCACACCGGAGAGCGACAAGTCGGACGTACGCCGTCTGCGCGGCCGTCTCGCCGCGCCGGTGACGCTGTGGACCGCGCCCGGTCCCGCCGGGCTGACGGTGTCGTCGATCCTGGTCGCGGACGGCGAGCCGGGCCGGGTCCTCGGGTTGATCGACGAGGAGGCCGATTTCTGGGCGGCTGCCGCGGAGGCGGGACGGTTCGCCGTGACCCCACTGACCCCGGCCGACCAGCAACTGGCCGACCGATTCGCCGGACTGACGCCGGCGCCGGGCGGCCTCTTCGCCACCGGCGACTGGAGCGAGACGCCCTACGGGCCGGTCCCGGCACATCTCGGCACCTGGGCCGGTTGCCGCCTGGAGAGCCACCGTCCCTGCGGATGGGCCCTGCTGGTCGAGGCCGTCATCGAGACCGTCGAGGCCGGTCCCGACCCGGCCCCGCTCGTCCACTACCGCGGCCGATATCGCAAGGTGACCGCTTGACAACCGACCGCTGACCCGCTCGGCGCAGCGAGAAAGCCGCTCGGCGCAACCACCGACCGGAGCCTTAGCTAGAGACCCATCTATCCATACGTTGCCGGGAAAGTCCGCGCCCACATACGAGGGTGGTGAACCCCGGTGACGACCGAAGTACCCGAAGTACCCGCGTCCTCGGACGAAAGATACCGAACTACTCAACAATCTCCTGAATTCGCCAAGCTGCGGACGACGCTCCGCAACTTCGTCTTCCCGATGACGGTGGCGTTCTTCCTCTGGTACCTGCTCTACGTCCTGCTCTCCGCGTACGCGCGCGGATTCATGGGCGCCAAGGTGGTCGGCAACATCAACGTGGCCCTGATCTTCGGCCTGCTGCAGTTCGTCTCCACGTTCCTGATCGCCTGGTACTACTCGCGCTACGCGGCCCAGAAGATCGACCCGCTCGCCGACGAGATCAGGGCCCGCCTCGAGGGAGAGGCGGCGAAGTCATGATCGATGCGGCCGCGAGCACGTCCACGTCCCGTTCGCTGACCATCATCCTGTTCCTGATCTTCGTGGCGATCACGCTGGCGATCACCATCTGGGCGAGCCGGCAGACCCGCACCGCCACCGACTTCTACGCCGGCGGGCGGCAGTTCTCCGGCTGGCAGAACGGCATGGCGATCGGCGGCGACTACATGTCGGCGGCCTCGTTCCTGGGCATCGCCGGCCTGATCGCCCTGTACGGCTACGACGGCTTCCTCTACTCGATCGGCTTCCTGGTCGCCTGGCTCGTCGCGCTGCTGCTGGTCGCCGAGTTCCTGCGCAACTCGGGCCGCTACACGATGGCCGACGTGCTGGCCTTCCGGATGCGCCAACGCCCGGTCCGTACGGCCGCCAGCGTCTCCACCATCGTCGTGTCGATCTTCTATCTGATCGCCCAGATGGTCGGTGCCGGCGCCCTGGTGTCCCTGCTGCTCGGGATCAGCGGCGACAGCAAGTTCCTCGGCCTGACCGCCGGCGCGGCCAAGGTCTGGACGATCATCCTGGTCGGCGCGCTGATGATCGTCTACGTGGTCGTCGGCGGCATGAAGGGCACCACGTACGTCCAGATCACCAAGGCGTTCATGCTGATGATCGGCGCCTTCCTGATGACCGTACTGGTGCTGTCGCACTACAAGTTCAACCTGTCGTCGCTGCTCGGCGACGCGGCCGCCCAGTCCGGCAAGGGCGCGGCCTTCCTCGAACCGGGCCTGCGCTACGGCAAGGAGGTCGCGGGCGATGCGACGCAGACGTTCTACAACAAGATGGACCTGCTCTCGCTCGGCATCGCCCTGGTCCTCGGTACGGCCGGCCTGCCGCACATCCTGACCCGGTTCTACACCGTCCCGACCGCCCGGGTGGCCCGCAAGAGCGTGCTCTGGGCGATCGGCATCATCGGCGTCTTCTACCTGATGACGCTGGCCCTCGGCTTCGGCGCGGCAGCCCTGGTCGGCGGCAAGGCGATCACCGCGCAGGACAAGGCCGGCAACACCGCCGCACCTCAGCTGGCCCAGGAACTCGGGCACCGCTACCTGGGCGGCGACACCGGCGGATCGGTGTTCCTGGCCGTGATCGCCGCGGTCGCCTTCGCCACCATCCTGGCCGTGGTCGCCGGCCTCACGCTGGCCTCGTCGTCGAGCGTGGCGCACGACTTCTACGCCAACGTCATCCGCCGTGGCAACGCCGCCGAACGCGACGAGGTCAAGGTCGCCCGGATCTCCGCCCTGGTGATCGGCGCGGTCGCGATCGCCCTGTCGATCTTCGCCCAGAGCCTGAACGTGGCCTTCCTGGTCGCACTCGCGTTCGCGGTCGCCGCCTCGGCCAACCTGCCGGCGATCATCTACAGCCTGTTCTGGCGCCGGTTCAACACCTCGGGTGCGCTGTGGTCGATCTACGGCGGCCTGATCGTCTCGGTCGTGCTGGTCTTCT
The DNA here is from genome assembly GCA_036402935.1 of Actinoplanes sp. Lineage (GTDB taxonomy): Bacteria > Actinomycetota > Actinomycetes > Mycobacteriales > Micromonosporaceae > Actinoplanes. Next base: position 654 of record DASWRZ010000127.1, on the reverse strand, counting down.
TCTCGCCGGTCGTCTCCGGCACCGAGACGGCCATGTTCCCGCACCACGACTGGCAGTGGTTCCCGCTGTCCAACCCCGGCATCATCTCGATCCCGGTCGGCTTCCTGTTCGGCTGGATCGGGGCGAAGCTCTCGAAGGAGGACGACACCGCGAAGTACGCGGAGCTGGAGGTTCGTAGCCTCACCGGTTTCGGAGCTCACTGAGCGTGAAGGGGGGAGCACTGTCTCCCCCCTTTGTGCCGAGCCGGTGCCGATGACGGGCCGGCCTGGCCTGGCGTACGTAACCTGGGTCGTATGTCAGCACCCACGTCCCCTTACGGCAGTTCGTCCGGACGAGCCTCGATCCCGCCCAACGGCGATCGGGGCTCGAGCCATCCGTCCGGGCGGGCGGGCGTGCCGTCGGGTGGTTATGACGGCGGGCAGCGCCCGCCCGGTAAGGCGTACAAGCCCCGCGTGAAGCCCCGTTGGGGGCGCATCGCCCTGTTGGCCGGCATCGCGGTGGTGATCATCGGCCTGATCGTGGGCATCTCGCTCTACAGCTACGCGTCGAACCTCGATCAAGGGCTGAAGCGGACCGACGCCTTCTCCGCGCTCACCGGCGACCGGCCGAAATCGCTGGTCGGCGGCGCGCAGAACATTCTGCTGCTGGGCAGCG
>DASWRZ010000126.1:0-8826 GCA_036402935.1 Actinoplanes sp. | reverse complement strand
GCAAAACCGGCCCGGCTGGGACGAATACCTCAACGAGGTCAGCGCCAAGGCCCGCACGGCGCTGCGTCGCGGACGGGTCGACGCCGAGGTGACCCCGCGTCCCCGGCACTACTACTCGATCTGGAAGGACACCGTCTCCGGCGGCCACGCCGTCCCGCTCGACCTGCCCCGCATCGCGGTCGTGGTCGACGGCCCCGAGACCGATTGTTACGCCGCCCTCGGCGCGATCCACGGCCAGTGGCGCCCGGTGGCCGGCCGGTTCAAGGACTTCATCGCCTCGCCGAAGAACAACCTCTACCGCTCGCTGCACACCACGGTGACCGGCCCCGACGGCCGCCTGGTCGAGGTACTGATCCGCACCCAGCAGATGCACCGCTACTCGGAATACGGCGTGGCCACCACCTATCGCTACCCGAAATACGCGGAGACCGCCGAGGCGTCGGGCGCCGACCAGCTGACCTGGTTGCGCCGGGTGCTCGACTGGCAGCAGGACACCACCGACGCCGGCCAGTTCCTCGCCTCGCTGCGCTGCGACCTCGCCGAGGGCCAGATCACCGTCTTCGCCCACGGCCACTCGTTCGAGCTGCCGAGCGGCTCCACCCCGGTCGACCTGGCCTACGAACTGAGCTCGGAAAAGGGCGACCAGTGCCTGGCCGCGACGATCAACGGCCGGCTGGCCCCGCTCAGCTCACCGCTGCGGGACGGCGACGTGGTCGAGATCTTCTCCGACGGCGACGAATCGGCCAGCACCGAAACGTCGGCCGGAGGGCCTGCCACCACCCCGGCCTCGACCAGGGGATCGGCCGAGGCCGGCCCCAACGCGCCCCGCGGGCCGCGCCGCGAGTGGCTGGGATTCGTGAAATCCAGCCAGGCGCAGATGCAGATCAACCGCTACTTCGACGACAAGAACGCGCCCGGCATGAGCATCGCCGACAAGGTGCGGCTGGGCCGGGCGACGATCGGGCTGACCCTGCGCAAGCACGACCGCGGGCTGGCCAGCGAGGTGCCGCTGCGCCGGCTGGCCGAGGAGCTGGGCTACCCCGACCTCGAAACGATGCTGGTCGCGGTCTGCGAGCGCACGCTCGAACCCGACGCCGTGGTCGAGCAGCTGATCGCCCTCGTCGATCATCCCGACTGAGTCCTGGGTAGCCTGGACACGTGAATTTTCCTCGGCCGATCCGCGCTGCCGCCTACCGGACGTTCTACCGGATGCCGAGTTCCGTGCGCCGGCGCATCGCACGCCTGGTCTCCCCGCGCTACGTGGTCGGGGCGGTGACGATCGTGCGCGACTCCGAGGCGAACGACCCGGGCCGCCTGCTCCTCCTGCGCCAGCCGCCCGGTCGCGGCTGGGGCCTCCCGGCCGGCCTGCTCAAGCACCGCGAACGGCCGGCGGCGGGTGCGGCCCGCGAGCTGTACGAGGAGTCCGGCATCCGCCTCGACCCGGACGAGCTCTCCCCCGGCGTGCCCAACGCGATCGTGCACACCGTAGGCGTGGTCGACACGGTCTGGTTCGCCGAGGTGCCCGCGTCGACCACCGAGCTGAGGGTGGACGGCGGCGAGGTGCTCGAGGCGGCCTGGTTCCCGATCGACGAGCTGCCCCGCCTGGCCTCGGGCACGGCCGCCCTGCTCGGCCGCTTCGGCATGGGCCCGCAGGCGTCATGAACCCCGAGGTCTGCGGCGTTCTGCTGGCCGCCGGCGAAGGGGTACGCCTGCGCCCGCTCACCGAGGTGCTGCCCAAGGCACTGTGTCCGGTCGGCAACGTGGCCCTGCTCGACCGCGGTCTGGAACGGATGGAACGGCTCGGGCTCCCGATCGCGGTCAACGCCGCGTACCTCAAGGAGCAGATCGTGAGGCACGTGGGTGACCGGGCCCATCTGTCGGTGGAGCCGGAGGGGCCGTTAGGCACCTCCGGCGGCGTCGCCCGCCTGCGCGGCTGGATCGACGGGCGCGGCGCCCTGGTCGGCAACGCCGACGGCTATCTCGCCGACCCGGCCCGCGAGCCCGGCAAGGACGTCGCGGCGCTGCTCGACGGCTGGCGCGGCGACTCGGTGCGGATGCTGACCAAGCCGGTGCCGCCGGGCGACACCGGCGGCTTCTCCGGCCGGCGCTTCGCCGGCCTGTCGCTCATTCCCTGGCGCTATCTCTTGCGCTTGGAGGAGGCCAGGGCCGATCTCGTACGCACGGTCTGGCGCCCGGCCGAGGCGGCCGGCGATCTGGAGCTGATCGCGTACGACGGGGTGTACATCGACACCGGGACCCCGGCCGACTACCTGGCGGCCAACCGGCACGCGGCGGGCGGCGGCAACCTGATCGCCGACGACGCCGTCATCACAGCGGCGGTCGTCTCGTCGGTGGTCGGCGCGGGCGCCCGGGTGAGTGCCGCGATCACACGATGTGTGGTGTGGCCCGGAGCCGAGGTCACCGCGCCGGCGTCGGACACCGTCTTCGCCCCCGGCCTCGCGCCCGTCCAGGCCTGAGCGCCGTGGCTTGATCGCCGCCTTCGACCCGACCTCGCGCCCGTCCGCTTGAGCGCCAGGCTTGACCGCAGCCTTTGCCCTGACTCGCGCCCCTCGGGCTTGAGCGTCGGCCGGGGCTTGATCGCCGCCTCGCTCCTGGTCGAGCACCGGTCCTGGCGCCCGTCGCGGCCTGAGCGTCGATAGCATGTCAGCATCCATTCCGCCCGCACAGCCGAGGAGACCTCCAGGTGAACACCGCGATCGTGCACATCGACTGTGCCACCGACTCGATCCCCGAGGTCGCCGAGGCCCTAGCGGCCCTGGACGGGGTCAGCGAGGTCTATTCGGTCGCCGGCAACGTCGACCTCATCGCGATCGTCCGGGTCGCCCGCTTCGAGGACATCGCCGACGTGATCGCCGGCCGCATCTCGAAGACGCCGGGCGTCGTCGGCACCGAGTCCCACATCGCCTTCCGCGCCTACTCCAAGCACGACCTCGAGGACGCCTTCGCGATCGGCCTGCCCGACGCCGACTGAACCTGCGACGGCCCCCAGCCCGAGCGGCCTGGTCCACGCCGACCCACCCCGCGACCGCCCACAGCCCGAGCGGCCTGATCCACGCCGACCCACCCGCGAGCACCAACAGCCCGACCGGGTCTTGATCCACGCCGATCCACCCCCGACCGCGCAGCCTGACCGGCCTGATCGACGTCGATCGGGCGCGGCGCCCCGCAGAGGCGCGTCGCAGAGGCGCGCCGCAGAGTGGCCGGCGCGCGCGGGATGCCGACCGGCGCCGGGCGTACACGCAAGAAGGCCCCGCTCCGAAGAGCGGGGCCTTCTCTCGCTGACCGGGTCAGTGACCCGAGGTGATCTCCTCGCGCTCCTCGCGTGCGGAGACCGGCGGCATGCCGGGCGAGACCGGGGCCTCGGCCGGCTTCTCGACCGGGAAGAAGAAGCCCTTGACCGCCGGTGCCAGGGCGCCGACGCGGTTCATCTTCTTCGGGACGACCCAGCCGCCGTACTCGAGCGGAATCGGGTGGCCGTGGTCGTCGACCGGGCCGAGCGGCTGGTGCACCTCGACGAACTGGCCGTTGGGCAGACGCCGGATGATGCCGGTCTCCACGCCGTGGGCCAGGACCTCGCGGTCGTGCTGCTGCAGGCCGAGACAGATCCGCACCGAGACGTAGTAGGCCAGCGGCGGGATGATCAGCAGGCCGATGCGGCCGGCCCAGGTCATCGCGTTGAGGCTGATGTGGAACTTGTCGGCGATCACGTCGTTGCCGCCGGAGACGGTCGCGACGATGAAGAACGAGAACGCCATCGCACCGATGCCGGTGCGCTCCGGGTTGTCACGCGGACGCTGGAGCAGGTTGTGGATGCGCTTGTCCTTGGTGCGCCGGGCCTCGATGAACGGATAGAACATCGGGACCGTGGTGAGCGCACCCAGGCCGACCACCGCCGGCCAGAACAACGGCGGAATGCTGTAGCCGTTGCCGATCGGGATGTAGATCTGCCAGTTGGGCATCAGACGGACCAGGCCGTCCATGAACATCACGTACCAGTCGGGCTGCGACGCCGAGGACACCTCGGACGCCCGGTAGGGCCCGAACAACCAGATCGGGTTGATCTGGAACAGGCCCGCCATCAGCGCGACCACGCCGAAGACGCTCATGAAGAAGCCGCCCTGCTTGAGCGCGTACCGCGGGAACATGCGCTCGCCGACGACGTTGGTGTTGGTCCGCATCGGGCCCGGCCACTGGGTGTGCTTCTGCTTGAAGACCAGACCCAGGTGGATGCTGATCAGGGCGAGCAGGCCGCCCGGGATCAGCAGGACGTGAGCGATGTAGAACCGCCCGATGATCAGATGGCCCGGGAACTCGCCACCGAACACCGAGGCCGAGATCCACGTGCCGGCGACCGGGATCGACAGCATGATCGCCGAGGCGATGCGCAGGCCGGTGCCGGAGAGGCCGTCGTCGGGAAGCGAGTAACCGGTGAAGCCGGCCAGGAAGCCGAGCAGGAACAGGATGACACCGATCGCCCAGTTCGCCTCACGCGGCTTGCGGAAGGCACCGGTGAAGAAGATGCGGGCCATGTGGATGACGATCGCCGCCATGAACAGCAGCGCTGCCCAGTGGTGCATCTGGCGCATGAACAGGCCGCCGCGCACCTCGAACGAGAGGTGCAGGGTCGACTCGTACGCCGCGGACATCGGGATGCCCCGCAGCGCCGGGTAGACGCCGTTGTAGGTGACCTCGTTCATCGACGGGTCGAAGAAGAGGGTCAGGAACGTGCCGGTGAGCAGCAGGATGATGAACGAGAACAGCGCGATCTCACCGAGCAGGAACGACCAGTGGTCCGGGAAGACCTTGTTGAGCAGGGCCCGGAGCGGGGTCGCCGCCTGGTAACGCTCGTCGACACCCTTGGCAAGGTTTGCCGGTGCCTGTGCCAGCTCGAACTTCCGGCGCTTCATGGCCGCTCCCAGAAATCGGGTCCGACGGTGTCCTTGTAGTCGGACTTTGCCACGAAGTAGCCCTCGGCGTCCACGTCGATCGGCAGCATGGGCAGCCGCCGGGTCGCCGGGCCGAAGATGGGCTGGGCGTTGTCGATGATGTTGAACTGCGACTGGTGGCACGGGCACAGCAGACGGTTGGTCTGCTGCTCGTACAGACTGGCCGGGCAGCCGGCGTGCGTGCAGATCTTCGAGTAGGCCACGTAGTCGCCCCACATCGAACCCTTGTTGCGGTGGTCGCCGTCGGCCGCCGCCCGGGCGGTCACCGCGGCGTCTTCGCGCAGGTGGATCAGCAGGGTCGGCGAGTCGGCGTACTGGTTGGTCGCGCCGCCGGGGATGCCGGGGAAGACCGTGATCTGACCGCCGGTGCTGACGTCCTCGGGACGGATCGGCGTGCCGTCGTCACGAGTGAGCCGGACCAGCTTGCCGCCCTGCGGGACCGGGTCGAAGCCGGTGTGGAACATCATCGGCTCGGGATCGCGGTGCGGGTTCTGGATCAGGCCGCCGATCAGCGGCGCGGCCGCGACCAGGCCCAGCGGGGCCAGGCCGAGACCGATCGCGCCCTTGAGCAGGGGCCGGCGCTGCACGCCCAGCTCGTCGGCCACGAAGAGCATGGTCTGACCGGTGATCACCTGCTCGTCGGTGGGCGACGGCTTGTCGTGCCGCTGCTGGATCGACACCTCGTGCGGCAGCAGTTTCTTGGCCCAGGCCAGGATCGCGTAGCCGAGCGAGAGCAGGGAGATGCCGAGCGTGATGCCGAGGACCGGCGTGTAGTAGTCGTTGATGCTGTCGCCGAGCGCGAACTTCCACGGCCACCAGATGTAGAAGATCAGGAACGCCAGCGCGGCCAGCCCGGACAGCAGGAACAGGAGCGCGATGTTGCGGACGACCCGCCGCTCCGCCTTCGAGTTGTGCCCGTGGAACTGCGACTCGTACGTGACGATCTCGATCTCGTCGCGCCGGGCGCCTTCCTTGACGATGTCGAACCGGGACAGCCGGGGATCGCTGACGTCCACCGGCGGGGTCGACGGGTTGTCGTGGTGCGTAGTCGTCATGACTTCCCCGCAATCCAGAGCGCCGTGAAGACCAGGACGACGACGCCGACCCCGAAGATCGCGAGACCCTCGGTGACCGGGCCGTAGCCGCCCAGGTTGAACACGCCGCCCGGGTCCTTGTCCTGCTGCAGCTGCTGGGTGATGTAGGTGATGATCTCGCGCTTCTGGTCGGGCGTGAGCTCGTTGTCACCGAACACCGGCATGTTCTGCGGGCCGGTCAGCATGGCCGCGTAGATCGTCTCCGCCGAGGCGTTGTGCAGGGCGGGTGCCCACTTGCCCGAGGAGAGCGCGCCACCCGCGCCGGTGTAGCCGTGGCAGGAGGTGCAGTTGATCCGGAACAGCTGCCCGCCCTTGGCCAGGGCCTCGGGGTCGCTGCTCGTGTCGGCGGTCAGCGAACCGGCCGGCAGCTGCGGGCCCCCACCCAGTTCCTGGATGTACTGCGCGAGCTGCTTGGTCTGGTCCTTGTCGAACTGCGGCTTCTTCTCCTCCGCCTGCGACTCCTGGCGGGTCATCGGCATGCGGCCGGTGCCCACCTGGAACTCGACCGAGGCCGAGCCGACGCCGATCAGGCTGGGGCCGCGGCCCGCAACACCCTGCGCGTCGCGTCCGTGGCAGGTGATGCAGCTGTTGTCGAAGAGCTGCTTGCCCTCCTGCGCGGTGGCGGAGAGCTGCTGCCCGTTGTCCTCGGCGAAGGCGCCCGGTGCGAAGGCGGTGTAGACGCCGCCGGCCAGCGCGAGCGCGGCCAGCATGCGCACCGCCGCCCCGATCCGCCGGCGGGCCCGGCTGGGTGCCCCGCGCCGCGCGAGCACCCCCCGGAAACGCCACCTGGCGTGGGAGTCAGAAGTCATGGGTTGTGTCCCTCTGGATTTCGACCTGAAAGCTGATGGAATCGTCGTGGGTCTACTGCAGCCAATAGATCATGGAGAACAGCGCGATCCACACGACGTCCACGAAGTGCCAGTAGTACGACACGACGATCGCCGAGGTCGCCTGAGCCGGGGTGAACCGGCCCATGGTCGTTCGGATCATGTAGACGATGAAGGCGATCAGGCCGCCGGTGACGTGCAGGCCGTGAAAGCCGGTCGTCAGGTAGAACATCGAGCCGTAACCATCGCCGTTGAGCTTGACGCCGTCGTGGACCAGGCTGCGGTACTCGTTGGCCTGGCCGAGCACGAAGATCAAACCCATGACGAAGGTGATCGTGAACCAGCGCCGCAGCGCGAACACGTCCCCCTTCTCGGCCGCGAAGACACCCAGCTGGCAGGTCACCGACGACAGCACGAGGACGATCGTGTTGGCCGTCGCGTACGGAACGTTCAGGCTCGGTGTATGGACCTGCCACATGTGGTAGTCCGCGGCGCGGATCGAGAAGTACATCGCGAACAAGGCCGCGAAGAACATGAGTTCGCTCGAGAGCCACACGATCGTCCCGACACTGACCATGTTGGGTCGGGTCAGCGAGTGGATCCGGCTCTTGTCGATGGCTGAGGCCGCTGTCACGGGCTCATTATTGCCCCGCGATCAGGCATGCGTGCCGCGGGGGGTGGAATCCGGCAAGAGTCGCAGCCCGGTAGAACGCGTGGCGACCGGATAGGCCTAGCCTCAAGTGGTGCTGCTTGCCGATATGCCTCCGCTGGCGGACGCGGGAGGGGATACTGTCCTCCCGCCGTTCACACCTGCGGAGATCTTCACCCAGATCCACTTGACCAGTCTGGTCGCACTCTTCCTGCTGGTCGCGGGCGCGCTGTACGGCTACGGCGTCTACCGCCTGCACCAACGCGGCGACCACTGGCCGCCCGGCCGCACGGTGGCGTTCGTCGTCGGTGGACTCGGCTCGATCGCGGCGGTCACGGTCACCGGCATCGAGGCGTACGACGACACCCTGCTCTCCGTGCACATGGTCCAGCACATGGTCCTGGCCATGGTCGGGCCGATCTTCCTGGCCCTCGGCGCGCCGGTCACGCTGGCCCTGCGCACGATGCAGCGCAAGCCGAAGCGCACGCTGCTCGCCTTCCTGCACAGCCGCTTCATCCGGGTGCTGACGTTTCCGCTGGTCGCGTTCGGCATCTTCATCGCCAACCCGTTCGCGCTCTACTTCACCGGGCTCTACAAGCTGACCCTCGAGAACGACTGGCTGCACGAGCTCACGCACATCCACTTCATCGTCACCGGGTGCCTGTTCTTCTGGCCGCTGCTCGGCCTCGACCCGCTGCCCAACCGCTGGCCCTACCCGGGCCGCGCGCTGCTCATGGTGCTGTCGGTGCCGTTCCACACCGTGCTCGGGCTGACGATCATGCAGGACAAGACGCTGCTGGCCGGCGACTACTACCCGGGCCTGCACCTGAGCTGGTCCAACCCGTGGAGCGACCAGGTGACCGCGGGCGGCATCCTGTGGGCGGGCGGCGAACTCGTCAGCGTCACCATGCTCGGCATCCTGATCATCCAGTGGATGCGGCAGTCCGAGCGCGAGGCGAGGCGGATCGACCGGGCCCTCGACCGCGCCGAGGCCGAACAGGCGCGGGCCGCGGTCGCCGCTGCAACGAAGATCACAGAGGAGGCCGCGACCGGCCGACCGCGGCCGGACACTGAATGACGGGTTCGGTACGATCAGCGGGCACCTACGAGCGTGAACCGGGGCAATCCATGAGCGACGCACCAGACCAGTACACCGTCCTGCTCTACAGCGACGACAAGGCTGTTCGCGACAAGATCCGCCTGGCCATCGGCGTCCGCCCGGCCGCTGATCTGCGGGTCGAGTTCACCGACGCGTCGACCTGGGAAGAGTGCCGCATCCTCCTGGACAA
>DASWRZ010000125.1:0-16492 GCA_036402935.1 Actinoplanes sp. | reverse complement strand
CGCGTGCGTGGCGGCCGGCGGGCATCTGATCGTCGGGCTGGCCGCCGGCACGGTGGCCTACGGGCTGGAGCTCTGACCGGCGGTCCCGAGGGTGGCCGGTCGCGCGCGGCCGGCCACCCGTCGACGGCTACGCGTGCGGTGTCAGCGTCACGTCGTCGACGATGAAGGCGGTCGCCAGCTGGCTGCCCTCGACGCCGGTGAAGGTGATCGTCCTGCTGCCGGAGCCGGTGATCGACAGGGTTCGCTGGACGTAGCTGCTGCCCTTGTCGAGGTTGGAGTAGGAGCCGAGCGTGGTGCCGCTCGCGGCCACGGTCAGCTTGTCGTAGGCCGTCGTGGTGGTCGTCTCGTCGGAGTCGACCAGCAGCCAGAAGGTCAGGGTCGCCCCGGAGCAGCCGCTCGGGATGGTGACCGTCTGCGACAGCGTGTCGGTGTGCGCGGTGCCGTAGCCGTCCAGCCAGGCCTTGTACGAGCCGGCGTGCGCGGGCTCGGACGACGAGTTGGTGATCACGCTCGAGGAGGCGCTCCACACCGTGTTCCCCGACTCGAAGCCGGTGTTGCCGAGCAGCTGGGCGGTGCCGCAGGTGCCGCCGCCACCGGTCGGCTGGGTCGTCGGCGGCGGCGTGGACGAGCCGGTGCCGGCCAGCCAGGCCGTGCCGTTGAGGGCGAGCGCCGCGTCCGTGCCGGCCGGGTCGTTCCAGCCGTCGTAGAGCGTGTTGCCCGACTGCCCGGTGCCGTCGTCGATCGGCGAGCTGTCGCCCCAGACCGCGACCCGCCCCGACCCGAACGTGCTGGTCGTGAAGAACGCGCCGGTGGTGCCGGTCGGGCTGGAACTCGGCCGGAAGACGAGGCCCTTGACGTTGGCGTTGTCGGCCTTGTGCAGGGTCTGGGTGCTGCCGTCGCGGATGATGCTGCCGGTTACCTTGCCGAACGACCCGTTGATCACCGGGTCGGAGCTGCTGCTGATCGCGACCGCGTTCTCGCTGCTGATGTCGTTGGTGTCGAGGGTGATGCCGAACGGGTCGGTGTTGTCGACGCCGTTGTTGGTCATCAGGTCGGTGCCGATCTCGACCGAGTCCTCGCCGTCGTTGTTCCGGTCGCTGCCGCTGTGGTCGACGATCAGGAACAGGCCGCCGCCGTTCTGCACGAACGTCAGCACGGCCTTCTTCTCGGCCGCGGTGAGCAGGATGTTCGGCTCGGGCAGCACGAACTCGTCGAAGTTCTTCAGGTCGAGGGCGCCGCTGCCGCCGTAGGTGATCGAGCCCGAGTTCAGCGTCTTCAGGCTGTACTGCCCGGTGCGCTGCAATGCCACGCCCCAGGACGAGAGCGCGCCGGTCCAGGACGTCTCCGAGGTCGGGTTGCTGTTCTGGCCCAGCGGGTCGGGCTGCGACGTACTGATGATCCAGTCGGCGTTGCCGGCCGTCTCGGCCTTCGTGTTGTCGAACAGGACGCGTTTGACGGTCGCGGCCGACGCGGGTTGCGTCGTGACCACGGCCACGAGGGTCGCGCCGGCCGCCAGGGTGACGGCGGCCAGCAGCGCGCGGGTACGGACGAGCACCATGCACCTCCGATAGCTGATATCGTCGGCAGTCTATGAGCGCCCGGGTTACGCGGGCACCCTTTCGGTGATCGCGACGGTGACGCGAGGGAAAACCCTTTTCGCTGCGATCAACGTCCCACCGGCTCTGGTCGCGGCCGCTTCCGCGACGCTGGGCGTCCCGGTCCTGGCCGGCACGGTCGGTTTCCCGTACGCCGGGCCGCGCCCCGATCCCCACGACCCGTCCCACCGCCGTCCGACCTTTCCCCGCAAAAGCCCCAAAAGACCCTGAGCACTAAGGAACGGGCCCGGATCGTCGATTATCCGTTGTGGCGAAGGGAGCTTCCGCCGACGCCGGCATGACACTGGCCGAGCTCATGGTGGCGATGGCGGTGACGTCCGTGGTGATGCTCGTGGCCACGGCCGGAATGGTGCAGATGTATCGCGCCGGCAACCGGACGGACGTGCTGTCGGGCGAGATGACCCAGCTGCAGACCGCCTTCCAGGCCCTGGACCGGTCGGTGCGGTACGCGACGGCGATCAGCCAGCCGAACACGAGCCCGAGCGCCGGCGGTGACTGGTACGTGGAGTGGTCGTCGCTCGACGGCACCACGACGGCGTGCAGCCAGCTGCGGCTGGACCCGTCGGCGGGCCTCCTGCAGCGGCGGTCGGAACCGGCCGCCGGGCAGCTCGGCGCCTGGGCCACGGTGGCCTCGTTCCTCGCCGGGACCCAGCCGTTCACGCTGGAGCCGGCCAGCACCAGCGGCTACCCGCACCAGCGGTTGACCGTCGACGTCACGGTGCGGCCGGCCACCGGCTCGTCGTCGTCCGCCCGCCGGTCGATCTTCTCGTTCACCGCGCTCAACACGACCCTGGCGACCGTGAGCACCGGGGTCTGCAGCGACATGAGCCGTCCATGAGCGTGCTTCGCCGGCGCGGCGACGGCGGTTCGTTGCCACTGGCCATGCTGGTGGTCATCGTCGGGGCCGGCCTGGCCGCTCTGACGATGACCACGATGGTGCGCGGAGCGGCCGACACCACCGGGGCGGTCAGCCGTTCGTCGGCGTTGCTGGCCGCTCGCAGCGGGCTGTCCAGCGCGCTGGCGTCGCTGCGGGCGGCCGGCAGCACCGGCAACCTCGGTGCCATCTCGGCGCTGCCGTGCAGCACCGGCCAGGCGGCTCAGGTGACCGGGACGCTGGGCACGAACGACGGCAGCTACGCCACCACCATCTGGTATCTGAAGAGCGACCCGACCCAGCAGACCGACGCCTGGGTGCGGTCGAACGGCGTCACCTGCCCCGCGCAGCTGCTCCAGACTCCCCACTGGGCGTACATCGTGGCCGTCGGTTCCTCGGCGGCGGGCAAGTACCGGCGCACCCTGATCGGCACGTACCAGTTCAAGCTGCGGGCCATGGGCAACATGCCCGGCGGGCAGATCCGGGTCTACCGCGTCCCCACGGCCACCCAGGACTACTGCATCACCGGCTCTCCGCCGACGGCCGGGACGGCCCTGACCATGTCGGTGTGCGCGACGAACGCGGACGGGACCACGGTCGACAAGCAGAAATTCGGCTACATGTCCGACCTGACGATCAAGCTGATGACCGCCGACCCGACGCTCTACCCCAACGGGCTGTGCGCCCAGGCGGGTGCGGTCGAGGCGGTCGGGCAGCAGCTCAAGCTGCAGGACTGCGGGCTCGTCACGAGCATCTCCCAGAAGTGGGCCTTCGACTCGGCCAGCAATTTCCGGGGCACCAACGACGGGACGACCCTCAACTCGCTCTGCTGGAACATCGTGTCACCGAACACCGCGGGGTCGACGATCGTGCTGAAGAGCACCTGCGGGGTGACCACGACCAACTACGAGTCCTGGAACGTCACCGCCGACGCCGGTTCGGGTGCGGCCGGGCCCGATTCGGGACAGCTGGTGAACTTCAAGCAGTTCGGCAAGTGCATGGACTTCAACTACAGCGGCGTCAACAACTGGGCGTTCCCGTGCAAGCAGTCCCTGACGCTGCCGCCCTCGACCCTGGACATGAGCCAGATCTGGAACGAGGTGTGGACCTTGCCCGACTACGGCACCAAGGGCCTGGTCTACGTGACGAAGACCGACGGCATCACCAAGGTCTGCCTGAAAGCGCCGGCCACCGGCCAGACCCTGGTGACCATGGCGACGTGCCCGGCGACCGCCGCCGTGGCCACGGCCGACTTCATCTGGTGGGCGCGCGGCGACAAGGCCACCGTGTACGACGAGAAGTACCGCATCGAGGGCACCGGCTCCTGGACGGGTCAGTGCGTGGCTCCGCTGCCGGTCGGTTCCGCGGTGCAGGCCGACTGGGTCGGCTTGACCGCGTGCACCGGCGACTACCTGCAGAAGTGGGATGCGGTGCCGCCGGTCAGCACGTCCGGCCTGGCCCGGGTGACCGAGCAATGAACCGGTGCCGCGCCGACCGGGGCTTCACGCTGGTCGAGACCATGGTGGCGCTCGGCATCGTGGGCACGGTCATGGCCAGTCTGTCGGTGTTCTTCGTGCGCTCCGCGACCGTCCAGCACCGGCAGGCCGATACGCAGGTCGCGGCCCAGCTCGCGGCCGGCTCGATGGACTACGTCAGCCAGCTGCCCGGCGACAACGTGCTGCTGGGGCGTACGCAGGCCGCGGTGCAGGCCGAGTGGTCGCTGCTGAACCCCATCGCAGGCACCTACCTCGACACCACCCGCACCGACCCGGCGTGGCAGGACCCCACCCTGCCGGTGTCGTCGTCGGTGCAGGGCCTGCCGACCGCGCCGGAGACCATCCAGCTCACCAGCGACTCGGTGCCCTACCAGCGCTGGTGGTATGTGGGGTCGTGCTGGCAGGCGAAGACCGGAGGCGACTGCGTCGTGGTCTCGTCCGCGCTGCGCAGCCTCTACGTGCCGATGTACCGGGTCGTCGTCGTCATCACCTGGGCGTCGCCCGCCTGCGCGGCCAATCGGTGCCAGTACGTGGCCGCCATGCTGACCGAGAGCACGCTGGACGATCCGACCTGGCAATGATCAGGCCGCGGCGGCCACCAGCCGGCGGGCGAGCCCGGGGTCCGCGGCCCAGTGCAGATGCAGGTAGGAGGCGTGCAGGCTCGATGTTGCGAAGCCCTCCGGGTCGCCGCCCCGCCACTGCCAGGCGGCCCCCGCGGCCGGCGACAGCAGCAGACCCGAGCGGGGGTGGACGGTCGTGCGGTGGAACTCGTGGCCGGTCACACGGGTGCCGGTGGGCGCGAGGGGGCTGTCGCTCAGGGCCACGGCGTCGCGATAACCGAGGGTCAGCGACGGGGTCATGGCGCCGTCGGCGTCGATGATCCCGCACATCGGGGCGTCGTCCAGGGTGCGGCAGAGCCACAGGAGGCCGGCGCATTCGGCGGCGATCGGGGCGCCCGAGGCGGCCAGCGCGGAGACCGCGTGGCGCAGCGGTTCGTTGGCCGAGAGTTCGGCCGCGTAGACCTCGGGGAAGCCGCCACCCACGACCAGCGCCCGGGTGCCGTCGGGAAGCTTCTCGTCCCGCAGCGGGTCGACGGTCACCACATTCGCCCCGGCACCGACCAGGAGCTCGGCCGTCTCGGCGTACGAGAAGCTGAAAGCCGGACCCCCGGCGAGCGCGACCGTCGGACGGCCCGGCACCGGATCTTCCGCCGCCGGGCTCCAGGGCTCCGCCGCCAACGGCGGCGCCGAGCGGGCGATCGCGGCGATCTCGTCGAGATCGACCGCGGCGGCGACCAGCGTGGCCAGGGCGTCGACCGAGGCCTGAGCCTCGGCGCGCCGTTCGGCGGCGGGCACCAGACCCAGGTGCCGGGAGGGTGCGGCGACCGCGCCGGCGCGGCGCAGCGCACCGAGTACCGGCGTGCCGACCTCCTCGCACGCGTCGCGCAGGATCTGCTCGTGGCGGTCGGAGCCGACGCGGTTCAGAATTACACCCGCAAGCCGGACGTTGCCGAAGCTGCGGAAGCCGTGGACCAGGGCGGCGACCGACCGGCCCTGGGCGGCGGCATCGACGACCAGGATCACCGGAGCCTGCAGCAGGCTGGCGACATGGGCCGTCGAGCCGGTCTCCCCCGCGCCCGTCCGCCCGTCGTAGAGGCCCATCACGCCCTCGACGATCGCGATCTCGGCGCCCTGCGAGCCATGGGCGAACAGCGGCGCGATCTTGTCCTCGCCGACCATCACCGGGTCGAGATTGCGGCCCGGGCGGCCGGCGGCGAGGGCGTGGTAGCCGGGGTCGATGTAGTCGGGGCCGACCTTGAACGGTGCCACCGGCACCCCCCGCCGGGCGAACGCCGCGAGCAGGCCGGTAGCGACGGTGGTCTTGCCGTGTCCGGAGGCGGGCGCGCCGATGACGACCCGGGGCACGCTCACCATTCGATGCCCGGCTGGCCCTTGCGGCCGGCGTCCATCGGGTGCTTGACCTTGGTCATCTCGGTGACCAGGTCGGCCGCCTCCAGCAACTCGGGAGCGGCGTACCGGCCGGTGATCACCACGTGCTGGGTGCCGGGACGGGCGGCCAGCGTGGCCACCACGTCGGCGACGTCGACCCAGCCCCACTTCATCGGGTACGTGAACTCGTCGAGCACGTAGAACTTGTAGGTCTCGGCGGCCAGGTCGCGCTTGATCTGGGCCCAGCCCTCGGCCGCCTCGGCGGCGTGGTCGCGTTCGGTGCCGGCGCGCTGGATCCACGACCAGCCCTCGCCCATCTTGTGCCAGGTGATCCTCGGTTCTCCCAGGGTCCCGAGCTTCTTGAGGGCGGCCTCCTCACCCACGCGCCACTTCTCCGACTTCACGAACTGGAAGACCCCGATCGGCCAGCCCGCGCTCCAGGCCCGCAGCGCCATCCCGAACGCGGCCGTCGACTTGCCCTTGCCGTCCCCGGTGTGGACGGCGAAAACGGCCTGCCGGCGGCGTTGGCGGGTGGTCAGCCCGTCGTCGGGTACGACCTCGACCTTGCCCTGCGGCATCTCAGGCCGCCTTTCGCATCTCGAGGGTCTCCAGCGGCATGAGGTCGCCGTCGAGCGCGGCGGCCAGGCGGCGGGCCAGGCCGAGCCGGACCGGGCCCGACTCGCAGTCGACGACGACGGTCGCGACGCCGCTCAGCAGTGGCGCCACGGTGACCGGGTCGGGTCCGCTGGTCGCCCGGCCGTCGGTGACGATCACCAGCAGTGGACGGCGGCGCGGGTCGCGACGGCGTTCGGTGGCGATGGTGGCGGCCGCGGTGCGCAGGCCGGCGGCGAGCGGGGTGCGCCCACCCGTACGCAGACTCGCCAGCCGCAGCACACCGACCTCGTGACTCGACGTCGGCGGCAGCACCTGCTCGGCCTCGTGCCCGCGGAAGGTGATCATGCCGATCCGGTCGCGCCGGTGGTAGGCGTCGCGCAGCAGCGACAGCACGGCGGTCTTGACGATGGTCATCCGCCGGCGCGCGGCCATCGAACCGGAGGCGTCGACCACGAACAGCACCAGGTTGGCCTCGCGGCCGACGTGCACGGCCTCGCGGAGATCGGCCGGGCTCACCTGACGGGCTCCGCGGTGCAGCGCCGCACGCAGGGTGGCGGGCAGGTGGGGGGCGCCGGCGAGCTTCCCTCGCGGTTCCCGCGAGCCGATCACCCGGCCTCGCCGGGCGAACGCCGGCGAACGCCGGCCGGAATGCCCACCCTCACCGCGGCGAGAGATTGACAACGTACGCGGGCGGAACGTGGCCCCAGGAGCAGCCGGGGCCGTTTTCGCCGGCCCACTCGGGGCCGTCTCGTCGGTGGCCGATTCGTCCCCGGCCGGCGCGTCCATCGGCGGCGCGCTAGCCGCCGGCGGCGTCCCGTCGCTGCCGGTCGGCGGGGCCGGGTCATCGCTGCCGGTCGGCGGGGCCGGGTCATCGCTGCCGGCCGGCGGGGGCGGGCCGCCGTTGTCGTCGCCGTCCGGGCCGGGCCGCGGGGGCGGGGGCGGCGGACCGCCCTCGGGATCGTCGTCATCGTCCGGCGGTTCCGGCGGCAGGTCGCTCTCGGCCTCGTTCAGCGCCTGGTCGAGCTTCTCCTCGTCGGTGCCGGGCGGGTCGAGCGGATCCTTGCGCCGCCGGTGCGGCAGCGCCAGCCGAGCCGCATCGGCCACGTCCGCGGCGGTCACCACCGACCGTCCGTGCCAGGCGGCCAAGGCCACCGCGCACCGCGCCACGACGATGTCGGCCCGCATCCCGTCCACCCCGTAGGCGAGACAGACCCGCGCGATCCGATCCAGCTCACGATCGGGCAGCGTCACCCCCGGCAGCACCTTCTGGGCGGCGACGATCCGCGCGGCCAGCTCTTTCTCCTCGCCCGAGAAGCGCGCCGCGAACCTGTCCGGGTCGAGCTCATAGGCCAGCCGCCGCCGGACCACCTCGGCCCGCAGCCCCGGGTCGCGCGGCGCCGCCACGGTCACCACCAGCCCGAACCGGTCGACGAGCTGCGGCCGCGGCTCGCCCTCCTCCGGGTTCATGGTGCCGACCAGCAGGAACCGGGCCGCGTGCTTGACCGACACCCCGTCCCGCTCGACGTGCGCCCGGCCCATCGCCGCCGCGTCGAGCAACAGGTCGACCAGGTGGTCGGGCAGCAGGTTGACCTCGTCGACGTACAGCACCCCGCGGTGCGCGGCGGCGAGCAGGCCGGGCTCGTACGCCTTGACCCCGTCGGCCAGCGCCCGCTGAATGTCCAGCGTGCCGACCACGCGGTCCTCGGTCGCCCCGACCGGCAGCTCGACCAGCGCCGCCGGCCGCTGGACAGCCCACGAGTCGCCGTGGCCTGCCCGCAAGGCGCCGTGACCGGCCCCCGAGTCGCCGTGACCGGCCCCCGAGTCGCCGTGCTGGTCGCGGCGGATCAGCGAGCCCGCGTCGTGCGGCCCGTCCGGGCACTGCGGGTCGGGCGCGGCCGGATCGCAGGCGAACCGGCAGCCGCGGACCACCGCCACGTCCGGGAGCAGGTCGGCCAGGGCCCGCACCGCGGTGCTCTTGGCGGTGCCCTTCTCACCCCGCACGAGCACGCCGCCGACCGCCGGCGACACCGCGGTGAGCAGCAGGGCAAGGCGCAGGTCATCGAGCCCGACCACGGCCGAGAACGGGTACGGCGTCGTCACGTGGTTCCCTCCTGTGCGGGTGTCCACGCCCGCACGCTCAGCACATCGAGCGGCCGGAGTCTCCTGACTCCCGGATCGCCGCCGCCCCGCCGCCTTCCGGCCGTCCAGTCGGCCGTGGCCCAACCTTGCGGGTCAACTCCCCGGTCACAGTGGCGGGACCGCCCCGGACTCGCACCGGGTTCCTCCGCTACCGCTCGCCGCCATGCTTTCCCACCGGCGGCCCAAACGTCAACGCAGCCGAGAGTGACGTACAGCGCGTGCCGCTTCCCGAATCCACCTGCCCGGCCCGGCCATGGAGGCGAGCCCGCCTCACGTCAGCGTCTTGTCGGTCGTCGGCAGCGCGGGCGGGGCGAGCCGGTCGAGCTCCTGCACGGTCTCGATCATGGCCAGGGCCGACTTCTCGACCAACGGGCGCAGCCGGCCGTAGAGCGCGGCGTTGTCCGGGTCGGGCCGGGTCGGCTCGCCGATCGCGACCAGCGCCGCCGCGTGGTCGAGGTCCGGCAGTTCGCCGAGCGCGTGCAGGCCGAGCAGGCAGGCGCCCATCGCGGTGCCCTCGGGCGTGTCGGCGACCGCGACCGGCAGGTCGAGCGCCGCCGCGAGCACACCCACCCACAACTCGGAGGCGACCGCTCCGCCGGTCGCCCGCACCTCATTGACCTCGAACCCCTCGGCCGCGAACGAGTCGCGCACCAGCGCCAGCTGCTGGCAGACCCCCTCGACCGCCGCTCGTACGAGATGCGCCCGGCCATGCTCGCGCCGCAGCCCGAGATAGGCCCCGCGCAGCCCCGGACGCCACCAGGGCGCCCGCTCGCCCAGCAGGTAGGGCAGGCAGAGCAGGCCCTCGCTGCCGGGCGGCGCGCTCTGGGCCTCCATCAGCAGGGCCGCATCGCGCTCGTCCGCGTCCTCGCCCTCGGCGCCCGGCCGCTCGAACCCGCCGGCGAAGCTCTGCGCGGCCCACCGCACCACCGACCCGGCGTTGTTGACCGCCCCGCCGATCGCCCACCGGTCCTCGGTCAGCGCGTAGCAGAACAGCCGCCCCAGCTCGTCGGACGTCGGCCGGTCGACGATCGTGCGGAGCGCCCCGCTGGTGCCCAGCGACACCGCCGCCACCCCGGCCGGGGTGGCGCCCACGCCCAGGTTGGCCAGGGGCCCGTCCGCCGCCCCGATGATCAGCGGAGTGTCGGCCGGCAGCCCGGCCGCCGCGGCGACCTCGCCGCGCAGCCGCAGCCGCGAGGTGGTCGGCACGACGGCGCCGAGCTGCGATCTCCGTACGCCGGCGATCTCGAGCGCCTCCTCGTCCCACCGCTTGCGGTGGATGTCGTAGAGCCCCATGCCCGACGCCAGCGACAGGTCGACCTGGAAAGGCTCGTCGGCCAGCGCGGCCAGCACCAGCTCCTTGACCCCGCCCCAGCGCGGCGTCTCCCGCAGCGTGTCGGGGTCGTTCTCCATCCACCAGGCGAGCTTGCTCAGCGGAGCCATCGGGTGCACCGGCGTGCCGGTGCGGGCATGCAGGCCCTTGGACCGCCCCGACGCGACGATGCTCTCGCACTGCTTGCCGGCCCGGCTGTCGGCCCAGGTGACGAGCGGCCCGAGCGGCTTCCCGCCGCCATCCATCGGCACCAGCGCGTGCAGGAACGCGCTCAGGCTGACCGCGATCACCCGGTCGCCGTGCTCCCGGCACTGTGCCGCGACGTCGGACAGCGCCGCGCGGGCGGCATCCTGCAGGGCGACGGGGTCCAGCTCGGCCCGTCCCGGCGCGGGCACCGAGAGCGGATAGTGGACGCTGGTGTGCGCCCGCAGCACCCCGTCGATCCCGGCCGCGATCCCCTTGGTGGCGGTCGTTCCGGTGTCGATGCCGATCACGACGTCCATGCAGCATCCCCCTCGTTCGTACCGCCGTTGTTCCCGCCCGTTGTTCCCGATCGGGCCACCGCCCACACCGCGCGGCGACGATCTCGGATCACCCGCCGGACGGCGCGTCGCTCGGGAGGATGCGCTGAAGCAGGCCGACCAGCGTCGCCCGCTCGTCGGCGCTCAGCCCGGCCAACAGTTCGCCGTCGGCCGCGAAGACAAGCTCGTCGAGCCCGGCCAGCAACTTCTCACCCGCCGGGGTGAGCTCCACGATCTTGCGCCGGCGGTCGGTCGCGTCGGCCGTACGCACCACCAGGCCCCGCGTCTCGAGCTCGTCGAGGAAGGTGACCAGGTCGCTGCGGTCGAGGCCGAGCCGGTCGGCCAGCGGCCCCTGCGACGCGGGCCCCAGATCGGCCAGCGAGGCCAGCACGTGGTAGTGCTGCTTGCGCAGGTCATGCTCCGCGAACCGCTCCTGGATCAACCGCTGGGCCTGCCACGACGCACGCCCGACGAGCCAGGCGACGCGCCCGCGGAGGCGATGAGTCGGAGGCACGGGACAACCCTAGTTGACCGGCCCGCTCATCGGCCGGGGCGCCGGCGCGGGGCGCTCGCCTCGTCGGCTGACCCCGTCAGCCGGCCGCCGTGGGCGTGACCAGACAGAAGACGTGGCCGTCGGGGTCGGTCAGGACGGCCTGGCGTTCTCCCCACGGCTGGTCGCCCGGGGCGTCGATCACGGTCGCGCCCGCCTTCTCGGCCGCCGCGGTGGTCGCGTCCACGTCGTCGACCAGGTAGGCGATCGTCACGCCGGCCAGGCCCGGGGTCGGCGGACGCCGGTGCAGCATGAGCTCGATGTCGCCCGAGGCCGAGCCGAGCATGACGACCTCGTCGGTGCGGTACTTCTCGCCGAAACCGAGCACGTCCCGGTAGAGCCCCAACGCCGGCCCCAGGTCGACCACCGAAATGATCACCCGTCGCAAACCACGCACAGTCATGAGCCCCGACCCTAGCGACCCAGCTCGGCCGCGTAGCCGTCGCGCAGCTCCGCCCAGCCGTGGTCGAGAGCGTCGCGCCCACGGATCACTCCGATCGGATCGCCGTCGAGCAGGTGACGCAGCACGTCCAGGCAGAGGTGCCAGCCCGCGGCGACCATCGCGTCGGTGTCCGGCTTGGCCAGGGTGTGCCGCAGCGTGAGCCGGGTGCCCTCGCCGGAGGGTGCGAGCTCCCAGCGCAGCCGATCGTCGCCCCAGGTGTATTCGAGCAGCGCCGGCGCCTGCGCCCGGAGCACCTCAGCCGAGATATCCGTCTTATCCGGGCCGTCGACCAGCGTGAGCACCGCCTTGCCCGGCGCACCCAGGTCACGGGACGCGCTGAACGGCGCCCACTGATCGAGCTCGTCCGGAGACGTCAGCGCGGCCCAGACCACGGCCGGCGGCTGCCGCAGTTCCCGCACGAAGATCAGCGTCCAGTCCTCCCGGGTCACATCTTCAAGATCCATGTTCGTCCTTAGCGTCCAGATGCTCCCGCAGAGCGGTCAGATGCCGCTCCCAGAGCTGCCTGTAGGGGGCGAGCCACGCGTCCAGCTCGCGGAACGGCCCGGGCTCGAGCCGGTAGATGCGCTGCTGGGCCCGCACTCGCGCGGAGACGACCCCGGCCTCGCGCAGCACCCGCAGATGCTTGCTGATCGCGGGCTGGCTCATGCCGAGCAGGTCGACCAGGTCGGTCACGCTGCACTCGCGCACCCGAAGCTGGTCGGCGATGCGCCGGCGGGTCGGCTCGGCCAGCACGGTCAGGGCATCCATGCCGCCAACGTTATATAACCCGAAGGGCACGGCGCAAGGGGCGGACAGCGCAAGGGGCGGACAGCGCAAGGGGCGGACAGCGCAAGGGCCGGACAGTGCAAGGGCCGGACAGTGCAAGGATGGGCGGTGTGCGGGTGCTCATCGTGACCTCGGGTTCGATGGGCGACGTAGCCCCCTACACGGGACTCGGCGGCCGCCTGCGCGACGCCGGCCACGAGGTCACCGTGGCCACGCACGAGTCGTTTCGGGCCGCGATCACGGCCACCGGCCTGGGGTTCCATCCGATCCCGGGCGACATGCGCCACATTCTGCCGAGCGCCCGGGGTCAGGACGGTGTCAGTTCCGGCACCGGCCCCCGGGCGCTTGCGCGCCTTCTGAAGATCGCCGGGCCCCTGGTGAGTTCGCTCGGCGCCGGCATCGCGGGCGCGGTCCGCGACGTACGCCCGGGGGCCGTTCTCCTGAGCACCGTCGTCGCGCCTCTGGGTTATCAGATCGCGGACGCCTTCGACGTGCCCTGGGCCGGCGTGTTCCTGCAGCCGGTGCACCCGACCCGAGAGTTCGGCTCGGTGCTGGTCGGCGGCCGCTCGTTCGGGCCGTGGGGCAACCTGGCCCTCGGCCGCCTGGTCGACCTGTCGGCCCGGCCGCTCTACGCCGGGCCGATCCGCGCCCTGCGCCGCGATCTGGGCCTGCCACCGGCCTCGATGCGGTCGCTCCAGGCGTGGCAGCAGTCGCGCTACCCGACGTTCCACGGCTTCAGCCCGGCCGTGGTCCCCCGCCCGGCCGACTGGCCCTCACCGCTGCACGTGACCGGCTACTGGTGGCCCGCCCGCCCCGCCGGTTGGAGCCCACCGGCCGAGCTGGTCGACTTCCTCGCCGCCGGGCCGCGGCCGGTGTTCATCGGCTTCGGCAGCATGGCCCCCGGCCACGGCTCCCGGCTGGCCGACCCGGTTTTGGCCGCGATCCGCCGGGCCGGGGTACGCGCGGTCGTGCAGGCCGGCTGGTCGGGCCTCGACGTGGGCGCCGACGACGACGTCATCACCGTCCGCGAACTGCCCCACGACTGGCTCTTTCCCCAGGTCGCGGCCGTCGTCCACCATTCCGGCGCGGGCACCACCGCGGCCGGCCTGCGCGCCGGGGTGCCGGCCGTACCGGTGCCGGTGCTCGCCGACCAGCCGTTCTGGGCCCGCCGCCTGACCGAGCTGGGCACCTCACCGGGCCCGCTGCCGCTGTCGTCGCTGACCGCCGACCGGCTCGCCGCGGCGCTGCGCGCGGTCACCACCGATCCGCACTACGCGGCCCGGGCGACCGCGATCGCCGCCCGCCTGTCCATCGAGGACGGAGCCCGGCCCGTCGTGGAGTGGCTCGCGAAACTACCTTGAATCCGACGGCATCCCGATGCGCGCGTTCAAGGCCGCGTCGCGTGCAGCCACTCCAGCAGATCGGGCGGCGCCAGGCCGGCCGCCTTCGCCTGATAGCGGGCGACCTCCTCGGCCGTGAACACCTCGCGGGCACCCGGCGTACCCCGGCGGAAGAAGGCCGCGCTGTCGCGGAACGGGCCGTGCCCGCCGCCCGGCACCAGATGGCCGGCGCGGCCCCGCATCTGGTCGAAGCCGGCCGCCGCGACCAGCGCCGGCCACAACGCCTCGGGCACCGGGATGCCGAGCCGCCAGGCCAGGTAGCGCATCTGCGCCTCGAGCCCGACCGCCATGTCGTCATAGTGCATGAGCAGCACGTTCGGCCAGAACCGCCGGGTCCAGGCGTCGGTCAGGTGCCACATCACGGCGGGCAGTGACTCGGGGAAGGAGTCGTCGCCGGCGAGCCAGCGGGCCAGATCGTCGTGCGGCGATGCGCTCGGCGGCCCGGCCGCGCCGGTCATGTTCTCCAGGTGGTGCCGCAGCGAGACGAACATGTCGAGCGGATGCCGCGCGCTCACCAGGTAGGTGACGTACGGGTAGTACGGCAACCCGTCGAGCGGGGTGTGCGTCTTGAGGAACCGGCGATGCGGCTGTGCGGCCAGTTGGGCGTACAGCATCTCGGGCGGCCCGACCAGGTGGTCGAGCCAGGGCGAGAGGTGCCAGAGCGGGGCGGGCAGCTCGGGCCGCTGGAAGATCAGCAGCGCGCAGATCATCTGGAGCCAGGTCGTGCCGGTGCGCCGGCGGGTGCTGATCACGATGTCGCCGGGGCGGAACCGGAAACCCAGCCAGCGCGCGCTGTCCTCGTCACGGGAGCGGTAGCGGACCGGCGGCGGGGACACGGCCGGAGAGAGTAGCAGAATTCAATGATCAAGACCGTCCACTGTATACCCCGATAAAGCCAGATAACGGGTCGAATACCGATCGTTGTCCACTCGACCAGCTGCTCTAGAGTGATCGGCAGCCGACCGGTGGCCTGGTGATCGGGGGATCACAGGGACAGAAGCGCCGAGAAAACGGAAACCGCGGCGACGATCGCTTCCGTCGGCAGCGCCTTTCCATCGGCTTCCTATTCGCAGGACGAGGTCGGCGCGGCTGCTCCGGTCCGACATCGTGGGCATGGGCTGCAACGCCGGGCTCAACGGGATGAACCCGAGAGCTTCTGCCTGCCGGATCAGTGGGCGGCAATGCGGTTCGACTGGGATGCCGCCGCCGGCAAATGGAGCTTCTTTCTCGACCGGGCGATTCCCTATGTCATCGGATTCAACGTCCGCGAACCGCTGACCCGGCTGCTCGAGCGCAACGGCCTCGGCCTCGGCGCGATCCGGCACTGGGTCTTCCACACCGGCGGGGGCGGGGTGATCGACTCGATCAAGCTGAGCCTCGGGCTCGAGGAACGCGACGTGCGGCACACCCGGTCGGTGCTGCGCGACTACGGCAACATCTCCAGCGGGAGCTTTCTGGTCAGCCTGGAACGGTTGCTGGCCGAGGGAAGCGCCGCACCGGACGACTACGGCGTGCTCGTGACAATGGGCCCGGGCGCGCAGATCGAGACGGCACTGATCCAGTTCTAGGAGCCCGCGATGGCCGATATCCTGAATCGCACCTCACCGATTACCGGCACCACTCTTCCGCAGGGCCAACCCTATTGGATCGTCGACGGGAAGGCCTACGACCTGCCCAAGCTCGGCGTGCCCCCGTTCCTGCTCGAGCCCGATTTCGACGCGACGAAGGACCTCCCGCGTCTCGACTACCGCGATCAGGGAAGCCTTCTGGCTTCCATCCGGTCGGCGGTCAACGCGCGCTTCTCGAAAAAAGACCTCCGACGGTACGACCGGAGCTTCGACCTGGTCACG
The DNA here is from genome assembly GCA_036402935.1 of Actinoplanes sp. Taxonomy (GTDB): domain Bacteria; phylum Actinomycetota; class Actinomycetes; order Mycobacteriales; family Micromonosporaceae; genus Actinoplanes. The sequence goes on along the minus strand of DASWRZ010000125.1, from coordinate 924 downwards.
TGGCTGCTCGTGGGCCTGCACCTGGCCACGCTGGTGCTGCTTCTGGTCAGCGTGATCCCGGCCTGGGCGTTCGTGGTGCTGCAGGTCGTCACCCGCACCTCGCTGGCCGGTGCGGGGCACTACCACCTGCACCGGCGCTGGCGTGACCAGAAGAAATACGCGCTGCCGCCGGTCGGCAAGGCGCTGTTCGACATGAACTACGTCGGGACGAGCCTGATCGGCACCGACGGCCACGTGCTGCTGCACCACCCCTACATGGGCTCGGGCGCCGACGTGAAGAAGACGTTCTTCGACGGCATGCTGCGGCTCCACCCGGTGCTGCGGGTTCCCGGCTACACGCTGCACAAGTTCGGCATCTGCCTGAGCGGCCTGTCGATGCGGGCCCGCGAGCTGGCCCGGTTCGAAGCGCCCAAGGAAGGCAAGGCGCCGCTGCGGATCGACTTCTGGATCATCCGGGCGGTGCTGCTGGCCGAGTTCCTGGCCTGCCTGGTCACCGGGCACATCCTGGTCTGGGCGATCCAGTTCGTGATCACGCTGTGGTTCAACACGTTCCTGGTGGTGGCCAGCCACGATTTCGAGGACGACAGGTCCGAGGAGGAGGAACTGGCCGTCATTCCGGCGCCTTGGCGGGACGACTGGGCGGCTCGGCAGATCTGCCTCAGCTACGACCTGACCGTCGTCGGCAACCGCTGGATCGACGTGTGGCTGAGCGCCGGCCTCTCGCCGCACCGCGTCCATCACGTGCTGCCCTACCAGGGTTCCGGCTTCGCCAACCTGGCCGCCGAGAAGACCGTACGAGCGGTCTGCGAGGAGAACGGCATCACCTGGGAGCGGCCGCGCAACCTGCTCTTCAACCGCTTCCCGGCGGTGATCCGGCACTACCTGTTCTGCCCGGTGAAGCCGCTCCCCCGGCCCCCGTCCGGT
>DASWRZ010000124.1:0-5556 GCA_036402935.1 Actinoplanes sp. | reverse complement strand
CGGCCGGGTCGACCCCGGAGCTGGACCACTTGGCCTCGTAGACCACGCCGTGCCAGACCACCTTGTAGCCGCCGACGTACTGCGCGGTCAGGCGCCACACCGGGTACGGGCTGGTCTTCGGGTCGTCGACGACCGCCTGCTGGTTGGGGATCGCGATCGCCTGCTGGCTCGCCCCGACCGCGCGGCCGGGCAGGCCGGCGAACACCGACGAGAAGGCCAGCGCGTCCTGTGCGACTCCGCTGCACGTGTTGGAGTGCACGACCACGTTGGTGAAGGTGCCGGTGCAGGGGGCGTCCCGGTTGATCGACCACATCGAGACCCGGCCGAGCCCCTTCTCGACCGCGAACGAGGCCAGGCCCCGGGCGTTGTCGACGGTGAACCGCTCGGCGTCGACGTCGTTCTGGCCGATCATCGGGGTGGCGCCGATCCGCGACCACACCTGCGAGGAGGTGAGCTGCACGCCGAGCCGCAGGTAGAGGTCGGAGAGCTGCTTGTGGGTCGCGTTCAGCGCCTGGGTGGTCAGGTCGAGCATGTTCGGAGTGCCGGTGTCGCCGCCGAAGTCCATGGTCATCACGTTGACGCCGCGCAGCTGCACGCCGTCCTGCAGCGTCGCGCGGACCGCCTCGAGGCCGTCCGCGGTCAGGCCCTCCGGCGAGACCGGCAGGGTCAGCCACACGTCGAGCTTCTGCTCGGACTGCAGCGTCGTGATGGCGGCGGCGCGGCGCTGCAGCGAGGCCGCGTCGGCCAGCGCGGTGCCCTCGACGTCGAGGTCGAGCGTGCCCACGTCGTACCGCCTGATCAGCTGCCGATAGGCGTCGGTCAGCTTCTGCTGGTCGGCGCAGCCGACCGCGAGCTCGGTGTTGTTCGCGCCGCCGACGCTGAGCATCACGTTGCCGCCGGCCGCCCGCAGCTGGCTGATCCGCCGGTCGAGGTCGAGCGAGTTGCTCGCCTCGTCCGGGGTGTAGGCGCCGCCCCAGCTGGGCGCGCACGGGTCGGTCTTGTCGGCGACGACGAAGCCCAGGGCCACGTCGTTGGCCGGGTTGGCCGACGGGTCCTGGAACTGGAACGTCGGGGTCAGGGTCACGTCGACGTACGGGACGGCCCACGACTTGGCGGTCGGGCCGGAGGTGTTCTTCACGTGCAGCACGGCCGCCGTGCCGCCGGCGCCGAGGGCGGCCAGCACCAGTACGAGGAAGCCGACGCGCACCCAGGAGAGCCGCTCGGTCGGACCTTCCGGCTCCGGCCAGTCCAGGTCGTCGAGCGGATCCACGGTATGTGGGGTGGCGGCGAGCATGGCTGCCCTTTCCCTCGGGGGACGTCACCTTTCACAGTCGGCAGACGGGCCGGGGAATGAAGAAGGGCGGCAAACCTTCATGCAACCGGCCGCCGTCGCCGATGGGAAGAGCGAACCGATCATCACTGAAGGGCGACCCGAATGCCGCGCAACTCGGTGGACCAGCGAACGCCGGACGCCCGACGCCAATGGGGCGCCGACCGCCGGTCCGCACCCCACCCGCTCGTGTCACCACCCGTCTCCGAGGGCCGGATCGCCCGGGGCCGGCTCGCGATCGTGCTGACCATCGCCGTCTGGGCGTGCTACATCGTCTATACGGTGATCGAGCAGTTCATCGCCGGGCAGGCCGACAGCGCGCGGCTCGTGGTCGAGGCGATCGTGTACATGGTCGTCGTCACCGGGCTCGCCGCCTCGGCCACGGCGTACCTGATCACCCGGATCGGGTTCTTCTACCGCAGCCGGGCCCACCACCGGGCGCCGCGGATCGCGCTCGACAACTTCCTGGCCACCGACACCCCCTCGGTGACCGTGCTGGTGCCGTCATATCAGGAGGACGAGCGGGTCATCCGGACCACGCTGCTCAGCGCGGCCCTGCAGGAGTACCCCGGCCTGCGGGTGGTGCTGCTGATCGACGACCCCCAGCAGCCGAAGAACCGCGGCGCCCGGGATCTGCTGCGCGGCGCCCGTGCGTTGCCGGCCTCGATCGAGGCCGAGATGGCGGTGCCGTACGCCCGGATCCGGGCGGCGTACGAGCGGTTCCTCGAGCTGCCGGCCGAGAGCGCGGCCGAGGAGATGCGCTACCTGGCCGACGAGTACCGGTTCGCGGTCGGCTGGCTCTACGGTCTCGGCCGCCGGCAGGAGATGGTCGACCACACCGACACCTTCTTCGTCGACCACATCGTGAACGCTCTCGCCGACGACCTGGCCACCATCGCCGAGGCCCTCGAGGGTGGCGCGAGCGAGGAGGCCGCGCTGCCGGCCGAGCGGCTGCGGCAGCTCTACCGCCGCCTGCTGGCGATCTTCGAGGTGTCGATGACCAGCTTCGAGCGCAAGCGGTACGTCTCGCTGTCGCACGAGCCCAACAAGGCCATGAACCTCAACAGCTACATCGGCCTCATGGGTGGCAGCTACCAGGAGGTCAGCACCCCGCTCGGAGTGGCACTGGTGCCGTCCGGCCCGGGCCGCGGCGAGCTCACCGTCGGCAACCCGGACTACGTGCTCACCCTCGACGCCGACAGCGTGCTGCTCCCCGAGTACGCGTTGCGCCTGGTGCACCTGATGGAGCAGAGCGCGTACGCCGGCCACGCCGTCGCCCAGACGCCGTACAGCGCGTTCCCCGGCTCGGCGACCCGCATCGAACGCATCTCCGGCGCCACCACCGACATCCAGCACATCGTGCACCAGGGCATGACCCACTACGACGCCACGTTCTGGGTCGGCGCCAACGCGGTGCTGCGCAAGAAGGCCCTCGACGACATCTGCGAGGTCGACTACGAGGGTGACTGGGAGATCCGCCGCTACATCCAGGACCGGACCGTCATCGAGGACACCGAGTCGACGATCGACCTCGGGGTGAACGGCTGGACCCTCTACAACTACCCGGAGCGCATGGCGTACAGCGCCACGCCGCCCGACTTCGGCTCGCTGGCCATCCAGCGGCAGCGGTGGGCCAACGGCGGCCTGCTGATCCTGTCGCGGCTCAAGGACCAGGTCCGTGCCCGCAAGGACCGCGGGCAGAAGAACCGCTTCGGCGAGCTCTTCCTGCGGGTGAACTACATGGCCTCCATCTTCTGGAGCTCCGTGTGCCTGGTCGTCATGCTGGTCTACCCGTTCAACAAGGCCCTGCTCAACCCGATCCTGCTGCTGGTCTCGGTGCCCTACTTCCTGATGATGAGCGCCGACCTGAAGTATCTGGGCTACAAGCGGATCGATGTGCTGCGGATCTACGGCTTCAACCTGATCCTGCTCCCGGTCAACCTGTCCGGAAGCTTCGCTTCCCTGCTGCAACTGCTCACCGGGGAGAAGAGCGCCTTCAAACGTACGCCCAAGGTGCGCAACCGGACGACGGCCGCGACCACCTACCTGGTGTTGCCCCTGGCGATGATCGCGCTGTGCGCCTGGACGGGCTGGCGCGACGTCATCCACCACAACTGGAACAACCTCGTCTTCGCCGGCCTCAACCTGGTTCTCTCGCTGTACGCGATGGTGGCGTTCGTCGGGCTCGGTAACACGATCGTCGACCTGCTGACCCACCTGCGCAACTGGCTGTACCGCCCGGTCAAGCCGAGCCGCAGGCCGGCCGCCCGCTCGGCGAACGCCCCGGCCGCGCCGACCGGCGCGATCGGCGACTGGGCGTCGGTGCTGCACTACCGGTCGGACAAGGGCGGCTCGTCCGGCCTCGTCGCCGTCCGCGCCCACCACGCCGAGGCGAACGCGATGCGCGGCGCCACCCGTCCGTCATCTCTGTCCTCGTCATCTCTGTCCTCGTCGTTCGAAGAGTTCTCGTTCTTCACCGTCTTCCAGCCGATCTTCGAGCTGGGTTCGGGCGAGGTGGTCGGCTACGAGGCGCTGACCCGGTTCGCCGACGGCAGCAGCCCGGCCGACGGCCTCGCCGCCGCGGCGGAGCAGGGCGTGCAGATCGACCTCGACGCGGCGCTGATCCGGGCGGCACTGGCCTCGGCCGACTCGCTGCCCACCGACACCTGGCTGTCGATCAACGTCTCGGGCGACCTGCTGCGGCGCCCCCGCGAGCTGGCACCGCTGCTGGCCGAGACGTCCCGGCCGCTGGTCCTGGAGATCACCGACGGGACGCCCGCCGACCTCTCGGACCTGCCGGCCCACGTGCGGATCGCGGTCGACGACGCGGGCGCGGGCTACGACACGCTGGCCCGGGTCGAGTCGCTCAAGCCGAGCTTCCTCAAGCTGGGCCGGGCCGCACTGGCCGGGGTCGAGAACGAGGACGCCCGCCGCGCGGCGATCCGCTCCCTGGTGTCGTTCGCCGGCTCGCAGGGCTGCACGGTGGTCGCCGAGGGCATCGAGTCGGAGGCGCAGCGGGCCGCTCTCGCCGAGTGCGGGGTGCCGCTGGGGCAGGGCTTCTACCTCGGCAAGCCGGCCCCGGCCGACCGGGCGGTGGCTTCGGCCCACTGAGTTCAGCTTTTCGAGGAGCCCGGGCCGCATCCGCCCGGGCTCTTTGCCGTACGCGTGCCGAAGAGCTGGTCCGGGGTGCCGTCTTCGACGACGTGCCCGCCGGACATGACCAGCACCCGGTCGGCGATCCGGATCGTGGACGGACGATGGGCGACGATCAGGGCGGTGCGCCCGGCCTGGGCGCCGACGGCGGTCGCCGCACCTTCGATGTCGGATCGGCTGACGCCGGGACGGCCGAGGGCGATGTTGTCGGCCATGGTCGCGGTGAACAGGAACGCTTCCTGGGGCATCATCATCACGGTGCGGTGGAGTTCGCCGGTGGGCAGGTCACGCAGGTCGACCCTGTCCACCAGGATGCGGCCGCCGACCGGGTCGTAGAGCCGGGCCACGAGCTTGACCAGAGTCGACTTGCCGGAACCGGTGGCACCGACGACGGCAACGGTCTGCCCGGCGGGAATCGCCAGGTTCAGGCCGGGCAGCACTGTCGTGCCGGGGTGGTAGGCAAAGCTGACCTGTTCGAACTGCACCGGGCGGCCCGGTTGCCCGGCGGGCCGGGCCGGCAGCCGGGCCGGGTGGGCCGGCTCGTCGACGGTGGGTTGCCGGGTCAGGACGGTGGCGATCGCCCGCAGGGACGCCGATGCCGACTGGTAGGCGTGCACGACCCCGCCGAGCCGGAGAGGTTCGTCGTAGAGGCGGCGCAGGTTGAGCACGACCGCGGCGAAGATGCCCAGTTCGACGCCGCCGGCGGCGACCTGGTCGGCGCCCCAGAGGACCAGGCCGGCGACGGCGATGTTGGCGACGAGCCGGGACGCCGTGACGTAGCGGGCCATCTCCAGGCCGGCGGCGCCGTTGAGGTTCTCGTGGTGGCCGTTGAGGCCGGCGAAGGCCGTGTCGTTGGCTGGTTGAAGTCGCAGCGCCTGCACGGCGCGGATGCCGGCGAAGGTTTCGGCGGTCCGGGTGGTGACCGTGGCGAGGGCCTCCGAGCGGCGGCTGTAGACGGGTGCCGAGCGATGCCGGAAGGAACGCATCGTCGCGTACAGCGGCACGATGACGGCCAGGGCCGCTGCGCCCAGTGGCCGGTCCAGGTACAGCAAGGTGGCGGTGACGGTGACGGT
>DASWRZ010000123.1:0-4343 GCA_036402935.1 Actinoplanes sp. | reverse complement strand
GTCGACCGACATTTTCGCCAGCTCGGCCACCTCTTCCCGGCGCAGGCCCGGCGTGCGGCGTAGCCCGTCGGCGGGCAGTCCCACGTCGTCGGGGCGCAGCAGGGCTCGCCGCTCCCGCAGGAACCGGGCCAACTCCGATCTCACCAGCATGCCCTCAACCATTCCACGCTCCGCCCGGTAGCGTGCTCTGCGGCGTGGGCACCCGAGGGGTCGAGCGCTCGCGCGACGACGAGGGGGAAACATGACCACTTTGGCGGAGGCTTGGGAGCTGAGCCGCAAGGATTCCGGGCTGGCGGTGGTATCGACGCTGCGCGCCGACAACACCATCCAGTCGTCGCTGGTCAACACCGGCATCATCGAACGCGACGGCGAGGCGGTGCTCGGCTTCGTGACGTACGGCCGGGTCAAGCTGGCCAACCTGCGGCGCCGCCCGCAGGTGACCGTGGCGTTCCGGGCCGGCTGGCAGTGGGCCGCGGCGGAGGGCACGGCCATGCTGGCCGGCCCGGACGACCCGCAGCCGGGCGTCGACGCCGAGGCACTGCGCCTGCTGCTGCGGGAGATCTTCGCCGCGGCCGGCGGCACCCACGACGACTGGGCGGAATACGACCGGGTCATGCGCGAGCAGGGGCGCACCGCGGTCCTGATCACGCCGACGAGGGTCTACGGGAACTAAAGGTTTTTCACCATCTGCTGGGAGACCAGCGTGAAGCCGAGATCGGCGCTCGCCGCGAAGGCGAGCGCCGGCGGCCGGGTTCCCGGCACGTCCAGGCCGATGTACGCCACGTCGCGCCGGGCGAGTTCGGCGGCGGCGGCCGCCACCATGGCCGTGCCGTGGCCACGCCGGCGCTCGTCGGGAAGCACCTCGATGTGGCTGACCACGCCGAGCCGGGGGTGCCGCGGGTTGGGCAGCCCGAACCAGATCCAGCCGACCCGCCGCCCGCCCGAGTAGGCGGCGCGGATCAGCACGCCGGGAGCGCCGAGCCCGTCCGGCGCGATCTCCCGCACGTAGTGCCGCGCCCGCTCGATGCTCGCCTCCGGATCGCGGGCCACCCCGGCCGGGTCGGTCGCGACCAGTCCGTCGACCATCTCGGCCGCCACCTCGGCCGGAACCGGCCGCAGCTCGACCACCGCACCGGCCGCACCTCCGGCCCACAGCTCAGGCCCGGTGCCCGCCGCAGTTCCGGCCCGGCGCTGAGGCCCGGCGCCGGCCCCGGTTCCGGCCCGCGGCTGAGGCCCGATGCCGCCCTCGGTTCCAGCCCGCAGCCGGGGCCCGGCGCCGCCCTCGGTTCCAGCCCGCAGCTGGGGCCCGGCGCCGGCGCCGGTTCCGGCCCGCCGCGTGGCTCCGGCGCCGGTCCCTACGCCGGCTCCCGAGGCGGTGCCGATCGCGGTCGAGCGCTGCCAGATCTGGTTGAGGATGCCGTAGCCCAATCGGGTGTAGAGGCGTTGAGCACCCGTGTTGTGCCCGAAGACGTGCAGCCCGAGCCGGGCCGTCCCGCGCCGGCGCAGGTCGTCCTCGGCGGCCAGCATCATGCGGCTGCCGACGCCCCGGGAACGGGCCTCCGGCCGCACCTCGATCACGCCGACCCAGGCCATGTCGGGATGAGACAGCCCGGCCGCCGCGATCCAGAGGAACCCGACCTCGGTGCCGTCGCCGTCGACCGCCTTGCGCAGAACCTGACCCGGGGTATCGACGCCCCCGGGCAGCATCGTGTCGAGCTGCCGGGTCGACTCCTCCTCGGCCTGCTCCCGGGTGACGCCCGAGTTGTCGACCAGGTCGTCGGCGAACGCGGCGATCAGCCGGGCCCGGCGCCGCTCGAAGTCGTCCGGGGACAGTGGTCGCAACTCGACGGTCATGCCAGGGACCCTTTCACGGGTGCCGTCGGAGACGCGACCCCGCCTGTCCAGCGTTCGTCGGATGTCCGACGGATCGATCGCCATGAGTTCAGTCGGGTCGGCGACGGATGTTAGCTTGACCGGCAGGTACCACCTGCGCACTGCTGGTCACAGGGGGCGGCCTTGACCGAGCACGACCTCTTCGCGGCCCAGTATCGGACGACCCGGCACCCGGTGATCGGGGTCGACCTGGGCACCACGACCTGCGTGGCCGCGCTGGCCGGCGATGACGGGCGGGTGATCGTGCTGCCGCCGCTGGCCGCGGTGGTCGGTCAGGATCAGGCCGGCCAGGTGACGGTCGGCCGGCTCACCGTAGGGCGTCGGTCGGTCGGCGAGACCGGCGCGGTGATCGCCGGCATCAAGCGCGAGCTGGGGTCCAACCGGCGCATCCGGTTCCGTGGCCGCGAATACCAGCCGCACGAGCTCTGCGCGTACCTGCTGATCGAACTCAAGCGCCGGGCCGAGGCACTGATCGGCGAACCGGTGCACGAGGCCGTGATCACCGTTCCCACCACGTACGCGGAAACCCAGCGCAAGGCGATCACCGAGGCCGCCGGCCTCGCCCAGCTGACCGTGCGCGTCCTGCTCGAGGAGCCGGTGGCGGCGGCCTTCGGCGCCGAGCGGGCGGGCACGTTCGCCATCTATGACCTGGGCGGCGGCACCTTCGACGCGGCGATCGTGGAGGCCGGCCCGGACGGGGTGACCGTGCTCGGCATGGCCGGCGACCCGCGGCTGGGCGGCGACGACTTCGACGAGCGGGTGGTCGGCTACGCGCTGCGGCAGATCCGCGAGCGCTACCACGTCGACCTCAGCCAGGACGATCGGATCCGTGACCGCATCCGGGCCGAGGCCGAGATCCGCAAGCGCGAGCTCGACACGGCCGAGACGACGAGCCTGGAACTGCCCCGGCTGACCGCCACGGTGAACGCGTCGGTGCAGCTTCCGCGCCGCGTGTTCGAGTCGATGATCGAACCCGACCTGGACCGCACCTTCGACTGCCTGGGCGCCGCGGCGCGGGCCGCGGGCGGCGCCCCGGTCGACGAGGTGCTGCTGGTCGGCGGCTCGACCCGGATGCCGCTGATCCGGCAGCGGCTGGCCGAGCACCTCGGGCTGGACCCGGCCCGCATCCGCTCCGACCTCGACCCGGAGGAGCTGGTGGCCCGCGGGGCCGCGATGATCGCCCGTGGCCTGCCGCCGGCCTCGCTCGAGGTCGGCCCGATCGGCCTGCGCAGCGCCAACCTGCGGCTGCGCTCCGAGATGGCGGTGCCGGAGAGCGAGCCGACGGCCGAGAGCCCCGACGCCGACCTCGCCGGGACGCTGCCGGCACCACCGGCCGAGACCCCGGCCGACTTCCGCCCGGCCGCGCAACAGGCACACGACATGCTGGCGCAGGCACCGCCGGACGAGCTGTCGTCGTTGCGCGCCGCCTATTGCGCCTTCCTCGTCGCGATCCGGCTGGCCGATCCCGACGCCCGCCTGAACGAGCTGGGCGCCGCACTCACCGCCGAGCTGGCCACCCTCGACCCGGCGCCGTGACCAGCCCGACCCGGCGCCGTGACCAGCCCGACCCGGCGCCGTGACCAGCCCGACCCGGCGAAGTGACCACTTGGCCGGCCCCTGACCACCCGCGCCGGCCCCTGACCACCCGCGCCGGCCCCTGACCGCCCCCGCCCGTTTGGGTGGGGCCCATTGGACCAGCCGCCTACGACAACTTCGCGCCGTCGTCCACAGCCCACGGCGTACGGAAAAAGGTCAGGCCGGAGGCCGGCGCAGCAGATAGGTATCCATGATCCAACCGTGCTCGGCGCGGGCCTCGGCCCGCGTCCGAAGGATCTCTTCGGCGACCTCGGCGACCGGGCCCGAGCGCAGGATCTCGTCCTCGGTGCCGACGTAGGCACCCCAGTAGATCTCGGCCTCCGGGTGGGCGGCGAACGCCTGCTGGGCGTCGAGCATCACGACCAGATCGTCGACGCCTTCCGGCCAGCCGGAAGCGAGCCGTCGCCCGGTGGTGATCTGCACCGGCTGACCGACCCGGTTGAGCGGCACGCGGTGCTTGGCGACCAGGGCCGAGACGCTGCTGATGCCCGGGATCACCTCGTAGTCGAACAGTGTCCGACCTCGCTCGAGGATCTCGTCGAGGATGGCGATGGTCGAGTCGTAGAGGGTCGGGTCGCCCCAGACCAGGAACGCGCCGGTCTCGTCGTCGAGCAGGTTTTCCGAGATCAGCGCCTCGGTGACCGCCGAGCGGCGGCTGCGCCAGTCGGCGACCGTGCCCTCGTAGTCGGCCGGGGTGCGGTCGCGGTCGGGATCGCGGCCCTCGGCCACCCGGCGGCCGGGGCGGCCGTACGCCTTCATCATCCGCTGCCGGAGCTCGATCATGCTCTGCTTGGCCTCGCCCTTGTCGAGCAGGAAGAACACGTCGGTCCGCCCGATCGCCTTGGCCGCCTGCA
>DASWRZ010000122.1:0-3100 GCA_036402935.1 Actinoplanes sp. | reverse complement strand
GACCCGGCTCGCAACGAGGCCACCGATCGGCACTGGTCGGCGAAGCGGAACCGGTCGGCCGCGACCCGGCCGGTCTCGCGCCCGTTCGTCCGCGTCCGCGGCCGGCACGCGGCGATGTCGCGGCGGCAGAGGTGGGAGCGGCGCTACGTGCGCTCGCTGGTGCTCTGCGATCTGCTGGCCGGGGTGACGGCCGGGGCGACGACGTTCGGGCTGCGCTTCGGCGACGAGGTGACCTCGTACAACCTGGCGTACATGGTGCTGACGGCCCTGCTGCCGCTGCTACTGCCGGTCGTGCTCGCAGTCTCCCGGGCGTACGAAAGAAGGTTCCTGTTCGTCGGCACCGACGAATATCAGCGGGTCCTGCGGGGTGGTGTAGGCCTGATCGCGGGCACCGCCGTCATCTCCTACGCGCTCGATCTCGACCTGGCCCGCGGCTATGTCCTGGCCGCCCTGCCGGCGGCGGTGGTCTCCTCGGTCGTGCTGCGGTTCGCGCTGCGCAAACGGCTGCACGTGGCCCGGTCGCGCGGGGAGAGCCTGCGCCGGGTGATCGTGGTCGGGCACGAGCTGTCGATCATCGGGATCACCCGCCAGCTGCGGCGCGAGCGCTATCACGGTCTTGAGGTGGTGGGCGCCTGCCTGCCGCCGGGCTACGACGGGGTCGGAGTGGCCGGGCCGAACGGGCTGACCGTCTACGGCACCTTCGACGACGTGGCGCGCGCGGTCGAGCGGGCCGACGCCGACACCGTGGTCGTGCTCAGCTGCCCCGAGCTGGACGGGGCCACACTGCGCCGGCTGGCCTGGCGCCTGGAGCGCGACGAGGTCGACCTGGTGGTGGCCAGCGCGCTGGTCGACGTGGCCGGGGCGCGCACCACGATCCGGCCGTTCGACGGGCTGCCGATGCTGCACGTCGAGCATCCGCGACTGCACGGCGGTCTGCGCCTGGTGAAGGAGATGGTCGATCGGGTCGGCGCGTTCCTTCTGCTGGTGGGGTTCGGCCCGGTGCTGCTCGGTGTCGCACTCTGTGTGCGGCTGACCTCTCGTGGGCCGGTACTCTTTCGTCAGGTAAGAGTCGGCCGCGACGGACGTCTTTTCCGTATCTACAAGTTCCGGAGCATGTACGTCGACGCCGAGGCCCGGCTGGCCGAGTTGCGGCACCTCAACGAACAGGATGGTGTGCTCTTCAAGATCCGTGACGATCCGCGGGTCACCGGAGTCGGACGCTGGTTGCGCCGCTTCTCCCTGGACGAGCTTCCGCAGCTGATCAACGTGCTGCTGGGGCAGATGTCCCTGGTCGGTCCGCGGCCCCCGCTCCCGGCGGAGGCGGCTGTCTACGCCGACGACGTGCGACGCCGTCTCGCCGTCAAACCCGGCATGACGGGCCTGTGGCAGGTTTCCGGACGATCGGACCTGCCGTGGGAAGAGGCAGTGAGGCTGGACCTGCGCTATGTGGAGAACTGGTCCCTCAGTTTGGACTTGGTGATCCTCTTGCGGACCATGACCGCGGTAGTGCGGTCATCAGGGGCGTACTGATCGATTGGAGTGGATCCATGAGCGAGCAGGCAGAGATGTCGGCGCGCGTTCTGAGTCAGCGTGACGGCAGCTCCGACGGCGGTGGCACGCCGCCGGTCATCGACGCGGCCTTCGCCCGCTGGCTCGCCGACCGGGCCGGCCGGTTGCTGCTCCAGGTGCGAGACGACATGGGGTACACCGACGGCGCCGCCCTCAAGGCCGCCGGCGACAAGGCCGCCCACGACCTGCTTCGTACCGAACTGGCCCGCTGGCGCCCGGCCGACGCCGTGCTGTCGGAGGAGGACGCGCACTCCCGGGAGATCGGGATGGGCGCCGACCGGCTGAGCGCCGGCCGGGTCTGGATCATCGACCCGCTGGACGGCACCCGCGAGTTCTCCGAGGGCCGCACCGACTGGGCGGTCCACGTGGCACTCTGGACGGCCGACTGCAGCCGCCCGAGCTGCCTCGCCGCGGGCGCGGTCGCGATGCCGGCCCAGCACCGCACGATCGCCACCGACCACTCGCCGGCCTATCCGCCGCTGCCGCTCGATTCGGCGACCGGCGGCCCGATCCGGATCGCGGCCAGCCGCACCCGGCCGCCCGCCTTCGTGACCGCGCTGGCCGAGGAGATCGGCGCCGAGTTGGTGCCGATGGGCTCGGCCGGGGTGAAGATCGCCGCGGTGATCAGCGGGGAGGCCGACGCGTACGTGCACGCCGGCGGTCAGTACGAGTGGGATTCGGCCGCACCGGTCGCTGTGGCGCTGGCCACCGGCCTGCACGCTAGCCGAATCGACGGTTCTGCGCTGAAATACAACGAGGCCGATCCGAAGTTGCCGGACCTGGTGGTGTGCCGTAAGGATCTCGCTCCTCGGTTACTTGCAGCGTTGCAGCGTCACCTTCCGTCAGAATGACCATTCCGCGTGCAGCCGGGAGAACCACCGATGAGTAAGCCGTACCGTGTCTCACATCTCGACGCTCTGGAAGCGGAGAGCATCTTCGTGATGCGCGAGGTGATGGCCGAGTTCGAGCGGCCGGTGCTGCTGTTCTCCGGCGGCAAGGACTCCATCGTGATGCTGCGCCTCGCGGAGAAGGCGTTCTGGCCGGCGAAGATCCCGTTCCCGGTGCTGCACGTCGACACCGGCCACAACTTCGCCGAGGTGCTCGAGTTCCGGGACCGGCGGGCTGCCGAACTCGGTGTCCGGCTGATCGTCGGAAGCGTGCAGGCGGCCATCGACGCCGGCAAGGTCGTCGAGCAGAAGGGCCCGAAGGCGATGCGCAACCAGCTGCAGACGCCGGTCCTGCTCGAGAGCATCGAGAACGGTGAGTTCGACGCCGTCTTCGGCGGCGCCCGCCGGGATGAGGAGAAGGCCCGCGCCAAGGAGCGCGTCTACTCCTTCCGTGACGAGTTCGGCCAGTGGGACCCGAAGAACCAGCGGCCCGAGCTGTGGTCGCTCTACAACGGCCGGCACCGTCGTGGTGAGCACATCCGCGTGTTCCCGCTGTCGAACTGGACCGAGCTCGACATCTGGCAGTACATCGCCCAGGAGCAGATCGAGATCCCGTCGATCTACTTCGCCCACACCCGCCCGGT
>DASWRZ010000121.1:0-12404 GCA_036402935.1 Actinoplanes sp. | reverse complement strand
CAACTACAGCAAGGACGCTCAGGTCATGGGCATCCGCAATGCGCTGTCGTACCTCGGGGATTCGCTGAGCCGCACCGCGCCGGCCCACCGGATCCTCGACCCGTCGGCCGGCCCGCTGGTCGCCGTCCGCCTGAACAACCTGACCCGCAAGACCCAGGGCGGTCTGCAGACCGACCTCTCCGGGCGAGTGCTGTCCGCGGCCGGCCAGCCGATCCCCGGCCTCTACGCGGCGGGCGAGGTCGCCGGTTTCGGCGGCGGCGGGTTGCACGGTTACCGCTCGCTGGAGGGCACCTTCCTCGGCGGCTGCCTGTTCAGCGGACGTCAGGCCGGCCGGGCCGCGGCAGCCGAAACAGCCTGACCTTCCTGCTCCGGGTCATGCCGGCGGTCGAGGTCGGCCGCCGGCCCGGTCCGGAGATGCGCGATCACCAGAGATCAGTGGAGAGGTATTTCAGGCCCGAGTCGGGGATGACCACGGCGATGGTGGCGCCGGGCAGCTCGGTTCTCAGCAAATGGAGGGCGGCGGCCACATTCGCGCCCGAGGAGTAGCCGGCGAAGATGCCCTCGCGGGTGGCCAACCGGCGGGCGGTCGCTTTTGCTTCGGCGCCGCTGATCTCGACGTACCCGTCAAGCGCGACCTCATGGAGGTGCGTGAGGTTCGGACGGCCGAAACCACCGCCCTGGATGGGGTGGTCCGGCCGGTCGGGCCGGACGGCGAAGCATTTGATGGACGGATTGCGCTCCTTGAGGGCGCGGGTCACGCCGGCGAGGCAGCCACCGGTGCCGACGAAATCGGCGAACGCGTCGATGGCACCGCCGGTCTGACCCCAGATCTCGGGGCCGGTGCCGGTGTAGTGCGCATCGACGTTGCTGTGGTTCTCGAATTGGTCGGAACGGAATGCGCCGCGTAGTGCGGTGATGCGCCGGGCCTCCGCTTCGACCAGATCCATGTCGGCGCCCGTCACGCGGCCGGGAATCGAGCCGGGGGCCTGGTCGACCAGGACCACCTCGGCGCCCAGGGCGGTGATCATCCGGGCCCGCTCGGCCGAGCTTCCCTGGGAGAGCACGGCTATGAACGGGTGGCCGGTGATCGCGCAGGCGATGGCCAGGCCGGCGCCCGTATTGCCACTCGTCAATTCGACGACCGGCTGGCCGGGCGTCAGCCGGCCGTCTTTCCGGGCGTCCTCGATGATGCGCCTGGCGACCCGGTCCTTCTTCGAGCCGCCGGGGTTGAGGTATTCGAGCTTGGCCACGATCGTGCCGTTTTCGCCGTCGGTCAGGCGGTCGAGCCGGACCATCGGAGTGGCCCCGATCGCGGCGAGCGCGGAAGGCAGGACTGTTACTGACTTCGACTCGATAGCGCTATTCTCATCTCTCATGAAAGAGAGTAGCAGTTCGCAGGCTTTGGCTTCCGTGCTGCGACGGGAGCTCGACCGCTACTCGCCGGGTGAAAAGCTGCCGTCGAGCCGGGCTCTGGTCGATCGCTTCGGGGTGAGCCCGGTGACCGTGTCGCAGGCGCTCGCCCTCCTGGCCGCCGAGGGGCTGGTGGTCACCCGGCCGGGCGCGGGCGCGTTCCGATCCGGCCGCGCCGGTTCCTCTCCGGCCGTCGACACGTCGTGGCAGGAACTCGCTCTCACCGTCGGCGATCCGGTCGACGCGTCCGCCGTCACCGCCGCCCTCGCCGTCCCGGCCGCCGGCGTCATTGCCTTCAACGGCGGTTATCTGCACCCGTCACTTCAGCCCGAGCGGGCATTGGGGGCGGCCTTTGCCCGGGCTGCCCGCCGGCCGGGAGCCTGGGAACGGCCGCCGCCTTCCGGATTGACCGCACTGTGTTCCTGGTTCGCGCGGGAAATCGGTCTGCCGTCGGCCCAGGTGCTCATCACGGCCGGTGGTCAGGCGGCGCTGAGCACGGCCATGCGGGCGCTCGTTCCGCCCGGTTCCCCGATCCTCGTCGAATCGCCTACTTATCCGGGGGCGCTCGCCGTCGCGCGGGCGGCCGGGCTTCGTCCGGTCCCGGTGCCGGTCGACGATTCCGGCGTGCGGCCCGACCTCTTGTCGGAAGCATTTGCCGCCACCGGGGCGCGGGCCTTCTATTGCCAGCCGCTCTTCCACAATCCGACCGGGGTCACGCTCAGCCCGGAACGGCGGCGCCAGGTCCTTTCGATCGCCCATGACGCCGGTGCCTTCCTCATCGAGGACGATTGGGCCCGTCGGCTCGGGCACGGCGACCCGGTTCCGCCGCCATTGGCGGCTTCCGATCCGTACGGCGTGGTGGTGCACATCAGTTCGCTCACCAAACCGACCTCGCCCAGCCTGCGGGTCGCCGCTCTGGCCGCTCGCGGTCCGGTCGCCGAGCGGCTGCGCTCGATTCAGGTCGTGAACAGTTTCTTCGTTCCCCGGCCACTGCAGGAGGGCGCCCTGGATTTCGTCAGCGCCCCCGGGTGGCCGCGTCACCTTCGCGTCGCTGCGGCGGCGATCCGCGAGCGCCGGGACGCGATGCTGACCGCGCTGCACCGCGATCTGCCCGAGTTGGTGGTCCGCCCTCCGGCGGGTGGCTATCACCTGTGGCTTCGGCTGCCCGACGGCACCGACGACACCGTCGTCACCGCGGCGGCCCTGCGCGCCGGTGTGGCCGTCTCGCCGGGCCGCCCTTTCTTCGCCGCCGAGGCGTCGGCCCCGCATCTTCGGTTGAGCTTCGCCGACACCCCGAGCCGGACCGAGATCGCTTCCGGCATTCAGCGCCTTTCCGGCGTACTCGTCTAGGTCGGCCTCGTTCCCCAGCACTTTGGGGGCGGGTGCCCGATCGCACTGGAATCGCCGGGGGTTGTGGCGCACTCGGGCGGAGATCCCATCGAGGCGTTGACAACTTAATAGTCGTCGATGTCTCTGATTCTCACCCACCGCCGTACCCCCGATCCCCCGGAGGCGCACCGTGCGCTTGAGAATCATGTGGAAGAGAGCGCTCTCCCTGATCACCGTGGCGACTCTGCCCGTGGCCGCCGCCGTCTTCGTGACGCAGGACGCCCAGGCCGCGGTCCCGGCCGCGCCGCCCGGCTTCACGCTGACGTGGAGCGACGACTTCAACGGCGCCGCCAACACCGGCATCGATCAGAGCCTCTGGAAGTACGACACCGGGCCGGGCAGCACCTTCGGCACGGGCGAGATCGAGACCATGACCAGCAGCACCTCGAACGTCTACTACGACGGCCAGGGACACCTGGTGCTGCAGGCCCTGCACTCCGGCTCCGACGCGCGAAGCGGATGGACCTCCGGACGGGTGGAGACGCAGGCGGCGACCTTCGGCGCCGCGCCGGGTGGAGTCGTACGCATGGAGTCCGTCCTCCAGCAGCCGAACGTCAACACCGGTAACGGCGCGGGCTACTGGCCGGCGTTCTGGATGCTCGGCGCCCCGCTGCGCTCCGGAGTGTCGTGGCCGGGCTCCGGCGAGGTCGACGTGATGGAGGACA
The DNA here is from genome assembly GCA_036402935.1 of Actinoplanes sp. GTDB lineage: Bacteria > Actinomycetota > Actinomycetes > Mycobacteriales > Micromonosporaceae > Actinoplanes. Next base: position 8,940 of record DASWRZ010000121.1, on the reverse strand, counting down.
TCAACGGGCGCGGGTCGCTCTTCAGCACCCTGCACTGCGGTGTGAGCCCGGGCGGCCCGTGCAACGAGTCCACCGGCATCGGCTCCGGCGAGCGCGCCTGCTCGGGCTGCCAGACCGGATTCCACGACTACGCGGTCGAGATCGACCGGTCGACGTCGCCCGAGCAGATCCGCTTCTACCTCGACGGCAGCAACTTCTTCACCGTCCAGGCGACCCAGGTCGACGCCACGACGTGGGCCAACGCGGTCGACCACCCGTTCTTCATCATCTATGACCTGGCGATGGGCGGCGGCTTCCCGGACGCCTTCGGCGGCGGCCCGAACGCGGCCACGGTCTCCGGCGGCAAGCTGGTCGTCGACTCGGTCGCCGTCTACAACAAGGGCGCGTCCGGAGGCGGCGGGGGCGGTGGCGGCTCGACGACCGGCCGGACCATCACCGGCCCGGGCGGCAAGTGCGTCGACGTGGCCGGGGACGACACCGGCAGCGACGGCACCGCGGTCCAGCTCTGGGACTGCCAGTCGGGCGCCAAGGACCAGCACTGGACGTGGAGCGGGCAGAGCCTGCAGACCCTCGGCAAATGCCTGGACATCGCCGGCGGCGTCAACGCGGCCGGTACCCAGCTGCAGCTCGCCACCTGCAACAACGGCGGCTACCAGAACTGGGTGACCCAGCCCGACGGCTCGCTCAAGAACCCGACGACCGGCCGCTGCGTCGACTCACCGTCGGGCGCCACGGCCAACGGCACCCGGCTGCAGATCTGGGACTGCAACGGCAGCGGCGCGCAGAAGTTCACCGTCGGCACCCCGATCTACGGCCCCGGCGGCAAGTGCGTCGACGTGGCCGGCGACGACACCGGCAGCGACGGCACCGCGGTCCAGCTCTGGGACTGTCAGCAGGCCACCTCGGTCGACCAGAAGTGGACCTGGAACGGCCAGACCCTGCGTTCGCTCGGCAAATGCCTGGACATCGCCGGCGGCGTCAACGCGGCCGGTACGCAGCTGCAGCTGGCCACCTGCAACGGCGGCGGCTACCAGAACTGGGTCGTGAACGGCGACGGCTCCATGTCCAACCCCACGACGGGCCGCTGCATCGACTCCCCGTCGGGCGCCACCGCCAACGGCACCCGGCTGCAGATCTGGGACTGCAACGGGTCGGGCGCCCAGAAGTTCGCCCTGGCCTGACCCGGCGCCGAGTGCGGGCCACGCGGACCTCAGCGCGGCCCGCACTCATCGGCGACGGTGCTCACCGCGTACGGAAAAAGGCGGCCGACCGGCCGCCCCCGACCGTCAGTCGAAGACTATGACCGACCGGTTGCCGGCATGGCCGGCGGCCATCGCCTCCAGGGACGCGTTCGCGTCGCGGAGGCCGACCTTGGTGATCTCGGGAAGGATGTCGTGCGCCGCCGAGAAGGCCAGGGTGTCACGGGTGTCGTGCGGCGAGCCGGAAGGGTTGATCATGACGTGGAGGCGGTTGAGGACCATCGTGCGCGTCGGCAGGATCAGCGGGTCCTCGTTGTAGCCGCACAGCACCAGCCAGCCGTCGGGGGCCAGGCCGGTGAGCGTCGCCGTGGCGGCCTCGGTGGAGGGCGCGGCGTTGAGGATCAGGTTGGCGCCGCCCCACGCCTTGAGCGCTTCGGCCGGATCGGTGTCCTGGGTGCCGATGAACTTCTCGGCACCGAACTCGCGGGCCTCGGCCTCCGACCGCTTCGACCGGCCGATCACCGCGACCCGGGCACCCATCGCGACCGCGTAGCGGACGGCCAGCGCGCCGACGCCACCCGGGCCGATGACCGCGACGCGCGAGCCGGCGGTGATCCGGCCCTGCCGCAGGCTGTTGAAGGCGGTCAGGCCGGCGCACATCAGCGGGGCCGCGGCCACCGGGTCGAGACCTTCGGGCAGCGGGGTGACGAAGCCGGCTTTCAGTACGGCGTACTCGGTGTAGCCGCCGTCCATCACGATGCCGGTGATCCGCTTGCGCGGGCACAGGATCTGGTCGCCGCGCACGCAGTAGTCGCAGTGGCCGCACGAGTCGCCGAGGAACTGGGCACCCACCGTCGTGCCGACCGCGGGGAACGAGACGCCGGGCCCGGTCGCCGCCACCACGCCGGTGATCTCGTGGCCGGGGACGAGCGGGAACCTGGCGATGGGCCAGCGGCCCTGGAGCACGTCCAGGTCCGTGTGACAGATGCCGCACGCGATGACCTTGACCAGCACCTCGCCCGGACCGGGCTCGGGAACCTCGCGTTCGGTGATCGTGAGCGGCTCATCTACCGCGGTGGCAACGGCGGTAAGCATGAGTGACCTCAATTCAGTCGACGGGCGCCCATCATGATCCCGGCAACGGCGTCGGAGCATCTGTCATTTGACGACCTTTCCCGTACGGCGGTGGCTGTTTTGATCAGGCCCCTCGCAGGTGGGCGGCAACGCGCTCGGCGGCTTTGCGACCGGCCCGCTGTTTGATCAGCCCCTCCCTGGCGACGCCACGGACGCGCGCCGCGGTCGCCGACGGACCCGACTCGCTCAGGTACACCGTGACCACGGTGGGATTGAGGTTCATGCTGCCGGCGCCGATCATCCCGCGCAGACGGCGCCCGTCGCTCGTTGACTCCTCGTCGATCAGAGCGCCCCATTCCCCCAGGAGACTCCGCACGCGGGCGACCGCCTCCGCGACCGGCGTTTCCAGGATCGCTTCGGTCTCGAACACGTCCGCGCGCATCCGCTTGGCCGCGAACGCCGCTCCCCGGCCGCCGGCCGAACCCAGTCCGCGGACCAGAAGTTCGGACTCGTCCGCCGTCAGATCTTGAGTCATGGGGTCTTCTTAGCATCCCCGCGGCCCCCCGGATCGCCCGCCACCGCGGCGCAGGCCACTTCGAGATCGGATCAAGAGCTACTTGTCGACCTTCGATGGGCGTTGATCTGCTCCTGGTTAGCCATCGCCCACTCGGCGAGCGCCATCACCAGCGGCACCAGAGTCCGGCCCAACGGGGTCACTTCGTATTCGACCCGAGGTGGCACCTCGGCATAGGCGGTGCGCACGACCAGGCCGTCCTCGACCAGGTGTCCGAGTGTCAGCGTCAGCATCCGCTGCGAGATGCCGACAGCGGCCTCCTGCAGCTCACCGAACCGGAGCGGGCCGGAACGCAAGGTGCCGATCACCAGCAGACTCCACTTGTCGCCGATCCGGTCCAGCACCTCGCGGACCGCGCCACCCTCCCGGATCCGCGGCGGACCATCGGCCTTGCTTGTGACCTTCGCCATACCTTGGCCTCCGTCCTGGACACATACATCGATGTGCCTTTTGTGGCCGACCCCATGCGCACAGATCATCACGCTACGCACAAGTAGTAAGGGATCGGGGAAGCGGTGAACATCGCACTGTGGATCGCCCAGGGCCTGCTCGTACTGGTCTACCTTCTCGCGGGCGGGATCAAGGTCGTACGGCCCCGCGGGCAGCTGGTCGCGTCGGGCAACTTCGACTGGATGAAGGACTCGTCGGACGCCGGCGTGAAAGCGGTCGGTCTGGTGGAGATCCTGGGCGCGCTCGGCGTGATCCTGCCCCGGCTGACCGGGATCGCCCCGATCCTCACCCCGATCGCCGCAATCGGCCTGGTCGTAGTGCAGATCTGTGCGTTCCGGGTGCACCTGGTCCGCAACGAACGCCAACCGTTGCCCGCCAACGTGCTCCTGCTGCTGCTCGCCTCCTTCGTCGTGGTCGGCCGCTTCCTGGGCTGACCGGTCGTTGCCGGATTCGGACTGGCAGCTGATGGCCAACAAGATCGCGCCCGGATAATCTGCCGGGAACGCGGAAGGAATCGATGAAGGCCGAAACCACACGACTGCGGGCCGACGCCCAGCGCAACCGCGACCAGATCGTGGCCGTGGCCCGGGTCGTGTTCGCCGAGATCGGCCCGGGTGCGCCGATGGACGAGATCGCCCGGCGGGCCGGGGTCGGCGTCGGCACCCTCTACCGCCGCTTCCCCGACCGGGAGTCGCTGCTGCGCGCCGTGGCCCTGGAGAGCCTCGCGGCGATCCTGGCCGACGCCCACGCCGCGATCGGCGAGGAGCCGAACGCCTGGGACGCCCTGGCGCGGATTGTCCGCCGGGCCGTCAGCCTGCGGTTCAGCGCGCACATGACCATGATGGACGAGCACACGCGGTGGGCCTTCCAAGAGGCACCCGACTTCCGGCAGACCCGCGCCGCGGTGATCGGCGTGATCGAGCATCTGGTCGAGCTGGCCCAGGCCGAGGGCTCGATGCGGGCCGACGTCGGCGCCGGTGACGTATTCGCGATGGTGTCGTTCCTGCTCAAACCGCCGCCGAGCCGGTACGCGGAGATCTCCGACCTGCTGATGCGGCGCTGCTTGACCCTCATCCTGGACGGCCTGCATTCCGGCGGGCAGAGCGTGCTTCCCGGCGCGCCGATCAGCGTCGCCGACCTCCACCTGGATTCCTGAGGACGTCACCGTCGAATCTGGACGAATGTCCGGAATCGGAGCTAGTCTCACCGAAGAAGCGGAGGATCTTATTCCGCTTGGAATCGACCTTGAGCGATGGAGGTTCCTCGGTGACCGCACCCGCCTTGCAGACCACCCGCCGCTGTCCCTACGCGCCCCCGGAGGAGCACACCCGCATCCAGGACACCGATTCCGGGATCTCCCCGGTCACCCTGCCCAGCGGCCAGGTCGCCTGGGCCCTGAGCCGGCTCGAGCACATCCGGGCCATGCTCACCGACCCGCGGTTCAGCTCCGACCGCCGGCATCCGAACTTCCCCCGGTTCACCCGCGAGCAGCCCGCCTTCGACCTCATGCGCCGATCGATCATCCAGTTGGACCCGCCCGAGCACGGCCCCGCCCGCAAGGCCGTAGTCGGCGAGTTCACCGTGCGCCGCATGGCCGGCCTACGCCCGCGCATCCAGGAGATCGTCGACGAGCACATCGATGCGATGCTGGCCGGGCCGCGCCCCGCCGACCTCGTACAGGCCCTCTCCCTGCCGGTGCCGTCCCTGGTCATCTGCGAGCAGCTCGGCGTGCCGTACCACGACCACGACTTCTTCCAGGCCCGCAGTTCGGCCCTGCTGAGCCGCGTCCTCACCGCCGACGGCAGGAAGCAGGCGGTCACGGAGCTGCGCGACTATCTGAGGGACCTGATCGCCGAGAAGGCCGCCGACCCGACTGACGACCTGCTGGGTCGTCAACTCGCCGAAGGCAACGACCCGGAGGACGTCCTGTCGCTGGCCTTCCTGCTGCTGATCGCCGGGCACGAGACCACCGCCAATATGATCTCGCTCGGCGTGGTGACGCTACTGGAGCGCCCGGAGGAACTGGCGGCGCTGCGCGACGACCCGGCGCGCACCCTGCCCGCGATCGAGGAACTGCTACGGGTTTACACCATCGCCGAGTTCGCCAACTCCCGCGTCGCCGTCGAGGACGTGGAGATCGGCGGCGTGACCATCCGGGCCGGCGACCCCGTCCTGGCGCTGAGCAACGCGGCGAACCACGACCCCTCGGCCTTCGACGAGGCGGACGAGATCAAGCTCAACCGGGGCGCCCGCAACCACGTCGCCTTCGGCTTCGGCATCCACCAGTGCCTCGGCCAGAACCTGGCCCGGACGGAGCTGCAGATCGTCTTCGACACGCTCTTCCGCCGGATTCCGACGCTGCGGCTGGCCATTCCCGCCGACAGCCTGCCCTACAAGAACGACGCCTTCATCTACGGCATCCACAAAGTACCCGTGACGTGGGAGGAGCCGGCATGACCAAGATCGTGGCGGATCTCGACCGATGCGTCGGAGCGGGCCAGTGCGTCCTGACCGACCCCGACGCGTTCGACCAGAGCGAGGAAGACGGCACGGTCGTCGTACTCCAGAACACCCCGGCGGACGACGAGGCGCTGAAGCGGGCCCGAGTCGCCACCGAGATCTGCCCGAGCCGGGCCCTGTCCCTGACGGACTAGCTGCCGGCACGTCGCGGGGCCCTCGAGCAGCACTGCCTCTGACCATCAGGTCGACGCGGTGCGGAGGTCGTGGATTCGTTGGAGCAGGGCCTCCGCGCCCGGCTGCTGGCGGCCGTCGAGCATGTCCAGGGCTTGCTGCCAGGTGCCCCGGGCCGCGGCCGGGCGCCCGGCGGCCCGATGCGTGTCGCCGAGACGGACCAGGGTCTTGCATTGGTAGTTGTGATCTCCAATCTGCCGGTAGATGTCGATGGCACGCTCGTAGTACTCCACTGCCCCGTCGTGTTGGTCCATCTGGTGGTTGATGAAACCAAGGCTGTCCAGGACATCCGCCTCGGAGTGGCGATCGCCTGCCTCCTGGTAGATGGCCAACGCGTGTTCGCAGTGTGCCAGCGCGTCGTGGTAATTGCCCAGGGCAGTGTGGAACCAGCCGAGCGCGTTGCCGGCGAGCGCCTGGCCCAGCTTGTCACCGGCATCCGCGTAAAGGACGAGCGCCTGCTTGGCGTGGTCGATGGCGTCCAGGTGGCGCCGGCCCGCATCCAGCATGACGCCGAGGTCAATGTGCACGCGAGCCTGCCCGGCCCGGTCGCCGGCCCGCCGGTACCAGGCCAGCGCCTGCTCAACGTGCCGGGCCGCCTCGTCCCGATGCTGTAGCGAGTAGTGCGCCAAGCCGAGGAAGCGGTTCGCGTTGCCTTGGCCGGCGAGGTCACCCAGGCGAGTCGCGGCGGCCAGGGCTATGCGCTGGCATGTCACCAGGTCGCGCCAGTACCCCTGGCGGTTGCTGTAGTTGAACAGCGTCCAGGCGATCTGCCACGCGTGCCGGTCGAATCCGGTTTCCGCGGCCTGTATGACAGCGGAATGCAGGACCGGATACTCGGCGGCGAACCAGGCGTTGGCGTGCTGCGGGTCGAGGACCGGTTCTGCGACGGCGGCGGGCCGCTCCTGGGGCAGCATCAGCGGGCGCCCATGCCTGTGCAGCTGGACCGCCGCCGCCCGCCCGGTGTAAAGGTAGTGGTCCAGTACCCGCTCGATCGCCGCGCGCCGCTCACCCCTACTGTCCTGCTGGGCGCCCATCTCGGCGGCGTACGCGCGCAGCAGGTCGTGGAACGCGTACCGACCGGGTGCGTCTTCGGTCAGCAGGTGGCCGGCCACCAACTCGTCGAGAGCACGCCGGGCCGCCGGGCGGCCGGTCAGGCCGGCGAGGTTGGCCGCCGCCGGGACGCTGATGTCCGGACCTTCGTGGATGCCCAGCAGGCGGAACATGCGCGCCGCGGCCGGGCTGAGAGTCTGATACGACCAGGAAAGGACCGTCCGCAGATCAGCCGCGCCAGCGCCGACGGACAGCAGGTCCAATCGTTGGTCGATCTGGCGCAACTCCTCGACCAGCGCCGGGAGCGGCACTTCGGGGCGGGTGGCGGCGCGCGCGGCGGCAATGTTGAGGGCCAGCGGCAGGTGAGCACAGAGCCCGGCAAGTGCGGTCGTGACGTGCCGGTCGGAACCGGTCCGCTCGGCTCCCAGCCGACGGGTGAGCAGCTCCCAGGCCTCCGCCGAACTGACCGGGCGAAGTACCAGTGACACCGCGCCGTCAAGCGCAACCAGTCCGGACAAGTGATCGCGGCTGGTGACCAGGACAAGGCAGCCGGCCGAGCCGGGCAGCAGCGGACGTACCTGATCAGCGGTGCGGGCGTTGTCGAGCAGGATCAGTAGCCGCTTGGTGGCCAGCCGGCTGCGGTACAGCGAAAGCTGCTCGTCCGGGTCGGTGGGTACCGCAGCCGCCGGAATCCCGAAGGCGTTGAGAAATCCACGTACGGCGGTGGCAACGTCGACCGCGGCACCGCGGGGACCGAACCCGCGCAGGTTGACGTACAGCTGCCCGTCCGGGAACCGGTCTGCCACCTGGTGTGCCCAGTGCAACGCCAGCGCGGTTTTCCCGATCCCGGCGGTTCCGCTGAGCACACAGATCGGCACCGCGCCCGTAGGTGTACCGCACTGCCCCTCGAGTTGGCCGAGGGCATGCTGTTCGGGAACGCGCCCCACGAAATGCCCTATGGTGGCGGGAAGTTGTCGCGGCACTACCGGTTCCGACGGGCGCTTCGTCAGATCGGTTTGGCTCGCGGCACTGAGGTTCATCAGCTGTGCCGCAGCCGCCTCAGACAACCCCAAGGCGGCCACCAGCAGCCGCATGGTCCGCGGGTAGGGCCGACGGGTCCGGCCGCGCTCCAGGTCGCGTACGGTCCGCACGCTCAATCCGGCGCGTTCCGCCAGCTCCTCCTGGCTGACCCCGGCCGCTACCCGGGCCCGCTGTAACCGGGCACCGAGAACCTGCGATCCATCGTGTCCGATGTCCATCGCTCCCCGCAACCGCCTGGCCTCGCATCGTCAGCACAGCCATTCAACAGCCGTGAATGCGATGCGGCAAGAGCGGGCGAGGTGCTCAGGTGTGCTTCAGACCGCGACTTCGGGACCGCTGTGGCCCCGGAGTCGTCGGCTCCGGGGCCACAGCCGATTTGCGCTTTGTTGACGGGTACTCCCGACAACGCGGGCCCGACTTCAGGCGCTGTTGGACCAATACGCGTAGCAGGTGTTGCCGGTACCGGCGTAGATGTCGGCGTTCGCCCAGATCTTGGGTGTCTTCCTGACCTTGACGTTCTGTGAACCCATGATGGCGGTCGCGGAGTGCGTCTTCGTGGGGTGGTCGTAATGCGACCAGCAGTGCTTGGTGCCACTGCTGTCCACCGCACTGCCATAGCTCCAGGTGCCTCCGCCGGCATTCACGGTGGTATCCGGAGTCGCGGTCGACAGGGCGACAATCCCACTCTGCGGCCCGGCCGAGGCGGCCGAGGCCGCGGAGGGCGCCAGCGGCAGCAGGACGGACGCGAGTCCCGCGATCCCGACGAGCCGGATTGCTGTGCTCCTGGTGAACATCTGCTCTCCCCTTTCGACGGATGCACCCGGTACGAGCCACGCCCGTGTGTCCCCGCCGGAGTCGGCG
>DASWRZ010000120.1:0-6142 GCA_036402935.1 Actinoplanes sp. | reverse complement strand
TCGACGGCGAGGTCGCGACCGCGTAGGGCGGACAGCGTCGAACTAGTGGGCGTCGAGGAACTCCAGGACGCGTGCGGGAGCGTTGCCGGCCGTCTGCCGGGCGACCGGCACGTCCCAATACTCGGCCCGGGGAAGGCATTCCTGCAGATAACGCGCGGCCGACGGCGCGTGCGAGGTGTCCTGGCCCGGCACGATCAGGGCCGGCACGTCGAGGCTCATCAAGTCTTCCGGCTCGGCGCCCGGAACCGTGTCGCGGTCGTACAGCAGGCGCGACATGCCGGTCACCAGCACGTCGTACCGCACCGGGTCGAACGACGCGTAAGCGTCGGCAAACGCCGGATCCGTGCGGAGAACCGGGACCCAGGGGCCGAGGCGCGGGTCCTTGGTGAAGCCGAGCGAGGTCGTGCGGGCCAGCTCGACCACGGCGGCCAGACCACGGGTACGGACAAAGGCCAGATGGTCGGCGAACCGCGCGTGCTGGGTCATCCGGTAGCGCGGGCCGCCGGCGGGGGAGTAGAGCACCATGCCGCGTACCAGCGAGGGATGGGCCACCGCGAGCGCCAGCACCGACGAGCAGCCGACGCAGCCGCCCATCAGGAAGGCGCGGTCGAAGCCGAGGTGGTCGAGCAGACCCTTGCCCTGGGCGACGTAGTCGGCCCAGCCGATGCGGGCGAGGCGGCCGCCGGAGAGGCCGGACTCGCGCCGATCGAAGGTGATACACGTGTAACGGTCCGACAGCTGGGGGAGCAGTCCGAGGCCGGCGTAGACGCCGAGCGAGGACCAGTTCTCCAGGCGCGAGTCGAAACCGCCGGGGGAGTACATCAGCAGCGGTGGCCCGTCGCCGGTCACCTCGTAGCGCGTGCTGATGCCCTCAACGACCGCGGTCGGCAACGCGGATGCCCCCCTTGATCTGGCGGCCCGAGCGCACGTCGTCGGCGTATGCGGTGAGGGCCGCGTGCGCCACTTGCGCCACTTGGGCGTACGTGTCGGGAGGCGTGTCGAGGCCGCTCGCGGCATAACCGATGGCCGCGTGGGCCATCCGCACCCGGCCGTCGAGCCACGGCCCGCCGCCGAAGCCGCCCAGGACCGGGATCGAGACCGCCTCGGTGACCAGGCGGCCGACCACCGGCCCGGAGTTGGTGAAATCGATCATCGAGGCTCCGGCCGCCTCGAGGCGGCCGGCCTCCGCGACCAGCTCGTCGGCGAGTGAATCGGGGACCTGCGCACCGGCCTTGGACAGCGCGGCATAGTCGACGCCGTAGCGCAGGGCGAGCTGCGGCGTGATCCCCATCTGCGCGAAGACCGGCACACCGGCCCGCCGCACCGCCTCCACGCCGTCGAGATGGTCGCCCGCGCCGTCGAGCTTGACCAGGTCGGCCCCGGTCTCCTTGACGATGCGGATCGCCGCCGCGACCGCCGACGAGGGCCCCTGCTGGAGCGGGCCGTACGGGAAGTCGCAGCACACCAGGGCGGAAACCGCACCGCGCCGCACCGCCGAAGCGACCACGATCATCTCGTCGAGGGTCACCTCGAACGGGTTGGCGTGGCCCCACAGGTTGACCCCGACCGAGTCGCCGACGACGAGCAGGTCGGCGCCGGCGCGATCGGCGATGCGGGCCATCTGGAAATCCCACGCGACCACGCCGACGATCTTCTCGCCGGTCTTCTTGCGGGCCACAAGTCCGGGCAGCGTCGGCATCAGGCACCCACCTCGCCCAGGATCTCGACGATGTCCTGCCGGTCCTCGGTGACCAGCAGGACCCGGGCGTGCGGGCGCAGGGCGGTGACCGCCTCGGTGGCGGCCCGGCGCCGGCCCGCCCCGCTCGGGTCGAGCACGATGCCGGCGGTCGTGATGCCCCGTTCCCAGCAGGCGTGCCCGATCGCGTACGCCGCGGCGGCCCCGTCGTCGGCGGTCGCGATCATCATGGCGAAGTCGGCGTCCCGCAGCTCGTCGGCGAGGGTGTCCGCGTCGAACGCCGGAATGAAACGGGTGTCGTGCCACGGCCGCCGGGCCAGGTCGCGGACCACGTCGGCGGCGCCCGGGTCGAGGGCGAACACGCGGCTCGTGCGTACGTAAGCCGGCGGTTTGTCGATCCGGAAGGCCGCCTCCTTGGCGGTGGCCGCCCAGGCGCAGCTGTTCAGAAGAGTGGGCCTCAGATAAGAGGGAGCGGTAACAGTCATGGCCTCACACCGTTGTCTGGCGGACGCCCGGCGTGGCCACCAGGTCTTCGCGGCAGGCCTCGACGAACGACTCGTCCTTGGGCAGCACCGTGGCGACCGAGCGCACCCGGTGGTGGGCCGGGTCGACGCCCGGCGGGGTGATGCCCTTCTCCCGCAGCTCGGTCGCGGCGCTGACCAGCTTGCGGCGGGCCTTGATGATGCCGCTGTCGGCCGAGACCAGCCGCTCCTTGGACCGGTCGACGATCGGCCCCATGCTCTCCTGCAGCGAGGCGTCCTGCATCGCGATGCCCCGGATGCCGGAGAACGTCTCGCCGCGGCGCTGGGCGTCGCGATCCATCAGGTAGTCGTTGTCCTTGTTCTGCAGCGGCCGGAAGGTGCCGCCGGGCTCGTACTCGTTGTGCACGCCGTGGCCGGTCCGCATCGCCGCCACCTCGGCCTCGGTGAGCTCTCGCACCGGCAGGTAGTCGAAGGTGAAGACCCAGCAGTTCTCGTCGTCGATCGGCACCCAGAAGTGTCCGTGCACCGGGTGGTCGGCGCGGGGCGGCACCATCGTGAAGGCCGGCATGACCCAGGGCGTGATCCGCCAGTAGTAATGGTCCTCCTCGGCGTTGCGCCGCACACCGACGAGCAGGCCGCCGTCGGACTCGACGACCTCGAAGAACGGCCGCATGTCGTTGAGGTTGTACTCGTTGCCCTTCGAACCCTTGAACAGCGGGTCGTTCTTCAGGCCGGCGTTGTGCAGCCAGGAGACGTGGCTGGAGTCGATGCCGCCCTCGAGCGCCTGGAGCCAGTTGCACTCCTGCCAGCGCTTGGAGGTGTAGGTCTGCTCGGACGGGACCGTGCAGAACTCGTACTCCGGAAGCGGTGGCCGCTTCTCCGGGTCGCCCATGTACGTCCAGAGGATGTCGCCGACCTTGACCAGCGGGTACGACGTGAGCTTGACCTTGCGGCAGAACGTGCTGTTGTCCGGCTCCGACGGCACCTCGACGCACTGGCCGGTCGTGTCGTACTTCCAGCCGTGGTAGGCGCAGCGCAGCCCGGGCGCCTGCCCCGGGTCCTGCTCGTTGTTGCCGAACCAGAGCGACACGCCGCGATGCGCGCAGAACTCGTCGATCAGGCCGTAGTCCCCGGCGCTGTCGCGGAAGGCGATCATCCGCTCGGAGAGCAGCTTGACCCGCACCGGCGGGCTGCCCGGTTCGGGCAGTTCCTCGGCGAGGAGCGCCGGGATCCAGTACTGCCGGAACAGGTCGCCCATCTCGGTTCCGGGCCCGGTCCGGGTCAGCAGCTCGTTGATTTCCTGCTTGAGCATCGGGGGTTCCGCCTTTCGCTGACTGGCAGGCAAACTGTAATACCATTTGGCCTCTAAATCGAGAGGGGCGTGTGTCGATGGCTGTCCCCGCCGTGCTGAAGCACCGCGATTTCGATCTCTACTGGTTCGGGGTGGTGTTCTCCCAGATCGGCACTCGCGGGACCGTCGCCGCGAACCTCTACCAGGTCTACGAACTGAGTCGTTCCACCGCGCTGACCGGCCTCGTCGGCCTCGCCCAGGCGATCTCGCTGCTGGTCCTGAGTCCCATCGGCGGGGCGTACGCCGACCGCCTCGACCGCCGCCGCCTCCTGCAGGCGACCCAGCTCCTGGCGCTGGTGGTGGCCCTCGGTCTGGGCATCGTCACCGAAGCGGGTCACGCCAACGTCGGCGAGGTGCTGGTCTCGGTGCTGCTCACCACCGCGGCCGGCACGTTCGACCAGCCGGCCCGGCAGGCGCTGATCCCGGCCATGGTGCCGCGCAACCAGCTCGCGCAGGCGTTCGCCCTGATCAACCCGTCCCGCGAGATCGCCGTGCTGACCGGTCCCGCGCTGGCCGGCCTGTTCATCGCGGTGCACGGCCCCGGTCTGATGTACCTGGCCGACGCGGCCACCTACGCCGTGCTGGCGGTCGTGCTCGGCCTGCTGAAGGTGCCGCGGCTGATGCCGGCCAAACACCTTCCGGTGCTGCACAGCATCGCCGAGGGCGCTCGTTTCGTGGCCAAGCGACCGACTATCTGGATGATGATGAGTCTCGATCTGTCAGCCACCCTGTTCGGCGCCTACCGAGTGGTCCTGCCCGCGCTGACGCTGACCGTGCTGCATGCCGGGCCCACGGCGTACGGTCTGCTCTCGAGCGCGCCCAGCGCGGGCGCCCTGCTGGCCTCCGGGCCGGTGGTGCACCTGGTCGGCCGGCCCGGCCGGACCGGCCGGATTCTCTTGATCGCGTCCGCGGGGTACGGCGTGGCCACGCTGTTCCTGGCCCAGTCCCGCTGGCTGCCGCTCGCCCTGCTCGCCGGCCTGCTGGTCGGGGCGTTCGACGCGCTGGCCACCACGATCCGGCAGGCGGCGGTGCAGCTGGAGACCCCGGACGAGATGCGCGGCCGGGTCTCGTCGATCTATCAGATGGCCTCGCGCGGCGGCCCGGCGCTCGGCGACACGATCATCGGCGGCGTTGCGTCCGCGCTTGGGCCGATTTCGGCGCTCTCTTTGGGGTCGATCGTCCCGATCGGGTACGCGACGGCACTGTGGGTGCGCGGTAGTCGCCTGCGGGACTACCGGACGGTCGAAGAACCTGCTCCCGCCGTCACGTCGCCGTAACATCCCATTGACAAATGGTCCTACCTTCGGGCCATACTCCTGTTGCTGCGGCGTGATCCGGGACACGGCCGGCCGCATCCGGCCCTCGACGCCCAGCTGAATCTTCCCTCGAAGGGTTCACGCCGATGAGAGCACGCGGAGTACGTCACCACCGATTGCTTGCGTTACTGTCCACTTCCCTGGTCCTCGTCCTCGCCGCGTGCGGGAGCGGGGGCGGCAGCTCGCCTACCCAGGCCGCCGCCAAGGACACGAGCCTCGACTCGCTCTCGACTGCCGACCTGGCCGCACAGGCCGCCAAGGAAGGCACCGTCACCTGGTACACCACGTTCGCCGACGAGGACGTCCAGCCCATCATCGCGGCGTTCAACAAAACCTATCCGAACGTCAAGGTCAAGCCGCTGCGCCTGTCGGCCGACAAGATCCCGCCGCGCGTGATTACCGAGCAGCGCGGCAAGCAGTACACCGCCGACATCGTCTCGGGTGACTCGCCGCAGGTGGCCCAGCTGCTGCAGGCCGGGGCGCTCCAGCCGTACACCCCGAAGGACCAGTCGCCGCTGCCCTCGCGGCTCGCGCTGCCGACCGGTTACGAGGGCATCGTGTACGTGGTGACCACCGTCGTCGCGTACAACCCGCAGATCGTCCAGCAGAAGGGCCTGCCGGTCCCGACCAGCTGGGAGGACCTGACCAAGCCGGCCTGGAAGGGCCAGTTCTCGATCGACCCGGGCGCGGTCAACTGGTACGACAGCCTGATCCAGGGCATGGGCCACGACCAGGCGCTCGCCCTGCTCAAGGGCCTGGGCGCCAACAAGCCGGTCTTCGTCGAGAGCCACACCCAGGCGCTCACCCAGGTGCAGGCGGGCGAGCCGGCCGGCGCGGCCACCGCGTACGGCTACAAGGCCTCCAGCCTCAAGAAGAAGAACGCCAAGACGGTCGAGTTCGTCAACAGCACCCAGCTCCCGTCCTCGCTGACGCTGATCGACGTGGTCAAGAACGCGCCGCACCCGGCCGCCGCCCGGCTGCTGGAGGACTGGATGGTCTCGAAGGAGGGCCAGCAGGCGGTCGTCGACGTCACCAACCACACCTCGATCCGGCCGGACGTCAAGAACGACAGCGCGGTCTGGGATCCCACCAAGTGGACCCCGGCCTGGGGCCAGCCCAACCTGCCGGCCGCCACGTACAACGACGAGTTGAAAGAGATGAAGACGGCCCTGCAGGCGCCGTGAAAGCTCTCGGCGGCGTCGGAGCCCAGAACCCGGCGCCGCCGAGCCTGACCAAGGGACGCGTCCGATGGCGTTGCTCGCTCAACAGCCGACCACCGCACCACCCCCCGACCCGC
>DASWRZ010000119.1:0-1988 GCA_036402935.1 Actinoplanes sp. | reverse complement strand
TCCTCGTACGGCCTGGGCCTGCTGATCACCGCCGCGGTGGAGGCGGGCGCGGCCGAGGTGGTGATCGGGCTCGGCGGCTCGGCGACCAACGACGGCGGCGCCGGCATGCTGGCCGCCGTGGGCGCCCCGCCGGTCGACGCGGCCGGCTACGCGCTGCCCTACGGCGGCGCCTACCTCAACGCGGCGGCCGCTCTGGGTGGCGAGCCCCGGCTGCGGCAGGTACGCCTCGTCGCCGCGACCGACGTCGACAGCCCGATGACCGGCCTGCACGGCGCCAGCAACGTCTTCGGCCCGCAGAAGGGCGCGAGCCGGGAGGACGTCTATCGCCTCGACGCCGCGCTGGAAGTCTTCGCCGGGGTGCTCGAGCGCGCGTTCGGCGTGTCCGACCTGCAAAACCAGCCCGGCGGGGGAGCGGCCGGCGGCATCGGCGCCGCGCTGATCGCACTCAGCGGCCGGGTCACCTCGGGCATCGGCCTGGTCACCGCCTCGATCGGGCTGGAACGCGAGCTCGATCAGGCCGATCTGGTGATCACCGGCGAGGGTTCGTTCGACCACCAGTCGCTGCGCGGCAAGGTCGTGGCCGGCATCGCGAACGGCGCCCGCGACCGGGGCGTCCCGTGCGTCGTGCTGTGCGGGCGCAACGAGACCGGCTATCGGGAGGCGGCCAGTGCCGGGGTCACCGAGACCCACTCGCTGACCGAGTTGTTCGGCTCCGAGGCGGAGGCGATGGCGCGCCCGGCCGAGGGCCTGCGGGAGCTCGCGTCCCGGTTGTCGTCACAGTGGAAGCGTCTTTAGTCCGCTCAGGGGCGGCAGCCGGGCGGTGAACTGGACCACCCTGATTGGGAATCACGTGAAATGGGGCTAGCGTTGGCCAGTACGGCAGATCACCGCACTTGGCAGGGAGATAGCAGTGACCACTGAAGCGCACACCGAGTCGGTCGAGATTACCGCCGCCCCGACCGGCGTAGTTCTGACCGACGTCGCAGCGGTGAAGGTCAAGGCCCTGATCGAGCAGGAAGGGCGCGACGACCTGCGCCTGCGCATCGCCGTTCAGCCCGGTGGCTGCTCCGGCCTGCGCTACCAGCTCTTCTTCGACGAGCGCTCGCTCGACGGCGACGTCGTCAACGACTTCGACGGGGTCGGTGTGGTCGTCGACCGCATGAGCGCCCCCTACCTGGCCGGCGCCACGATCGACTTCGCCGACCGGATCGACGCTCAGGGCTTCACGATCGACAACCCCAACGCGCAGAACTCCTGCGCCTGTGGTGACTCTTTCCACTGAGTCACCGGCAAAACACCTCGGCGCAGGCCGTCCCGTCAACGGGGCGGCCTGTTCTGCGTAACGTGCCGGTACGCTGCGGGGGTAACAGCCCCCCCGTTCCCGAACCTCGAGGGCCCACATGAAGATCGCCGTCACCGGCTCGATCGCCACCGACCACCTGATGCACTTCCCGGGCCGGTTCGCCGACCAGCTCATCGCCGACCAGCTGCACAAGGTCTCGCTCTCCTTCCTCGTCGACGACCTGGTCGTCCGGCGCGGCGGCGTGGCCAGCAACATCGCGTTCGGCATGGGCAAGCTGGGCCTGCGGCCGATCCTGGTCGGCGCGGTCGGGGTCGACTTCGCCGACTACCGCTCCTGGCTCGAGCGCCACGGCGTCGACTGCGGCTCGGTGCACGTCAGTGAGGTGGCCCACACCGCCCGCTTCGTCTGCACCACCGACGACGACCTCAACCAGATCGCCTCGTTCTACGCCGGCGCGATGGCCGAGGCCCGCAACATCGAGCTGGCGCCGGTCGCCGCCCGCGCGGACGGCCTCGACCTCGTCCTGGTCAGCGCGAACGATCCGGCCGCGATGATCCGCCACTCGCAGGAGTGCCGGGCCCGCGGCTTCGCGTTCGCCGCCGACCCGTCGCAGCAGCTCGCCCGGATGGACGGCTGCGACGTCACCACCTTGATCGAGGGCGCCGAGTTCCTGCTCACCAACGAC
>DASWRZ010000118.1:0-30688 GCA_036402935.1 Actinoplanes sp. | reverse complement strand
GCCTCACCACGATCCCGACGGCGCGACGAACTTCCGCCGCGGCCGCCGTCCCGGTGACGCTAGAGGCGGTGGGCCGAGGGATTGTCGGCGGTGGCCCGGATTCGGTCGGCCACGAGCAGGGCGTCGCCGTCGCGGTCGGCGGCGGCGCGGCCGGTGGCTATCGCGTCGGCCAGGGCGCGCAGCTCGGTGGCCGGAAGGCGCGGCAAAGTCAGGCAGCGCGGCAAAGAAGCGCGGTCGTGTGGGCGACGGCCGCGGCGGGGCGGGCGGTCGGCTGGGCTAGCGGCCGGCTGGGCTAGCGGGCGGCTGGGCTAGCGGGCGGCGGCCGCCCGCAACTGGTCGAGGACCAAGGGGTCGATGGAGCCGGCGACCAGCCGCTCCTCGAGGTTTTCGATGCCGGCCCACGACGCCAGGGCCTTGTCGAGGTCGGCATCGGTCTCGTCGAGCGACGCCAGCAAGGACCGGACCTCCGTCGCCACCTCGCCCGACAGGGGGATCAGGGTGTCGGGTTCGGGACGCTCGAAGTACAGGGTGTGCAGCTCCATCAGGCGCAGCAGCTCGGCCACCGGGTCGGGGTGGTCGTCGACGCGCAGGTCGACCCAGACGTCGCTGGTGCCGCCGTAGCCCATGCCCTTCGCGGCCACCAGCAGCGCCGCGCTCTGGTGACCCCGGCGGTCGCCGCCCGCCTCGTCGCCGGCGCCTAGGGCCTCCAGGAGGCGG
Source organism: Actinoplanes sp. (assembly GCA_036402935.1). GTDB lineage: Bacteria > Actinomycetota > Actinomycetes > Mycobacteriales > Micromonosporaceae > Actinoplanes. Next base: position 29,971 of record DASWRZ010000118.1, on the reverse strand, counting down.
TAGGGGAAGGACAGCGACGAACCGGACAGCCAGGCCGCCTCCATCGCGCCGACGACCGACGGGCCGGCCAGCATGTTGCCCTGGACGGCGTAGTCGTCGCCGGCCAAGCCGCCCGCCCACGGGTGGCACTCGTCGCCGGTGAAGGTCGCGCCGGGGCCCGTCGCGCCGACGACGCCGACCTGGCGCTGCGGGACCGGGCCCTCGTCGCCGGCGATCAGCGCCTGGACCGCGAACGGCGCCGAGACTCCGCTCGACAGCAGAGCCAGTGACTGTGGGCGATAGGCCAGGTTCGCATATGACTGCGTCGCCACGGCGCCGACTTCGGCCAGGGCGGCCGGGACGGCGGCTCCGACATCGAGGAACTTGCTGGCCACGGCCACGCCGAGGGCCTTGCCGTCGGCCGAGCGGGCCACGATCGAAAACGTCACGGGCGAGACAGTAGCCGTCGGGGCTGCAACTCGTAACACGGAGAGAGCAGACTGACCGGCATGCAGTGGTTGTCCCTCGCCCGTGACGAGGAGGTCGGCACCCGGCCGATGGCGGTAACGGCGCACGGCGTACCCCTGGTGCTGTGGCGCCCGGCAGCCGGCGCCGAGCCGGCGGTCTTCGCCGATCGGTGCCCGCATCGGCTGGTTCCGCTGTCGGCGGCGAAGGCGATCGACGGGCGTTTGCAATGCGCCTATCACGGCTGGGAATTCGACGCGACCGGCGCCTGCGCGCGATTGCCCTCGCAGGAGGGTGGGGCACCGCCGAGGGCGAGCCTGTCGGCGATCAGAGTGCGCATTCACGAGGGTCAGGTCCAGATCGCGGCGGACAGCCTGCCGGAAAGAGACCCGGAAGACCTTTTCACGAACGAGGATCCGTCGCTGGCCAAGGCCTGGCATCCGGTTGCGGTCATCGGTGAGGACCTTTCCCGCGTACGCCTCATGGGCCGGAGTTTCGACCTCTCCGAAGCGCAGACACAGCAACGGTGGGGCCTTCTGTGGCTGGCTCCGGAAAAACCGTTGACCGAGCTCTTCCCCGACCCGGACGAGGACGACCGCGACTACGTCGGCGCCTGGCTGCCGCCGGTGCGCACCCCGGCCTCGGCCGGCGTGGTGGCCGACAACTTCCTCGACGTGGCGCACTTCCCGTTCGTGCACGCCAAGACTTTCGGCGCGCCCGAGGAGAAAGTGGTCGAGCGCTACGAGGTGACCGCCGAGGAGTTCGGCTGCCGCAGCGTGCAGGAACAATGGTTCGACAACCCGGGTGATCCGGGCGTGCCGGCCGGGATCCGGCCGCTGCGGCAGCGCCGGCGAGCCACCTATGTCTATCGGGCGCCGTTCCAGCTCATGCTGCGTCTGGAGGAACTCGACGCCGGCGCGGTCAAGACGATCCTGTTCTTCGCTCAGCCGGAATCGCTGACCAGCACCCGCATTTACACCAAGATGCTGCTGCACGGCATCGGCGGCGCCGCCGACCCGGGTGCCGAGGTGGTGGCGAGCGAGGTCGCGTTCGAGGAGGCCGTGCTCGCGGAAGATCTCGAGCTGCAGCACAAGATGCGACTTGCGGGTCTACCGTTGCGCATGCGCGACGAGCTCCACGTCCGCGCCGACCTCCTCGGCGTCCACCTGCGCCGGGCCCTTTCCGAATTCCGGGAGAAGGCGTGATCGACCTCCGGCTGACCAACACGTCGCGCGGCGACATCGGCATCGACAACGGCCGCATAGTCGAAGCCGCGCCGGCGCGGGAGACGCGGGATCTCGGTGGCCGTCTCGTCACTCCGCCCCTGGTCGAGCCGCACATCCACCTCGACGCGGTGCTGACCGAGGGGCAGCCCCGGTCGAACGCCTCCGGCTCCCTGTTCGAGGGCATCGCGATCTGGGCCGAACGGGTCCGGGACCTCACGGCCGACGACGTGAAGGACCGGGTCCGCCAGGTGCTCCGCTGGCAGCTGGCCCACGGGGTCCAGCACGTCCGCAGCCACGTCGACGTCTGCGACCCCGAGCTGACCGCGCTGCGGGCCCTGGTCGAGCTGCGCGAGGAGGCCCGCGGCCTGGTCGATCTGCAGCTGGTGGCGTTCCCGCAGCAGGGCATCCTCGGCTTCGACGGCGGCCGCGAGCTCATGCGCGAGGCGGTCGAGGTCGGCGCGGACGTGGTCGGGGCGATCCCGCACTACGAGCTGACCCGCGAGGACGGCGTCGAGTCGGTCCGGTTCGCGATGGCGCTGGCCGAGGAGCACGGCCTGCGGGTCGACATCCACTGTGACGAGACCGACGACGAGCACTCCCGGTTCGTCGAGACGATGGTGGCCGAGACGATCCGGCGGGGGATGAGCGGCCGGGTCACGGCCAGCCACACCACGGCGATGCATTCCTACAACGCCGCGTACGCCAGCCGGCTGATCACCAACATCGCCCGAGCCGGCCTGCACATGGTGACCAACCCGCTCGACAACGCCGTGCTGCAGGGCCGCTTCGATCAGGGCCCGATCCGGCGCGGGCACACCCGGGTGAAGCAACTCCTCGAAGCGGGGGTGAACGTCGCGATCGGACACGACTCCGTCATGGATCCGTGGTACCCGCTCGGTCACGGCGACCCCTTGCAGGCCGCGTTCGTGCTCGCCCACCTCGGGCACATGAGCGGCGACCGGGAGCTGCGCACCCTCATCGACATGATTACAGTCGCGCCCGCCGCCGCCCTCGGTGTGGCCGACTATGGACTGCACATCGGCGGGCCGGCCGACATGGTCGTCTTCGACGCGCGGTCCGAAGCCGAGGCGCTGCGTTTGCAACGACCGCGGTTTCAGGTGCTGCGGGCGGGCCGGCTGGTTGCCGCCACCGAGCCCGCCCGCAGCACCGTCACCTGGGACGGGAAGGAAGAAGAGGTGACCTTCCGCCCCGCCTGACGTCCCCCGGGCAGATTCAGCGGCTGGCGTGCAGGAAGGTCGAGTGGCCGGCCGACCCGCAGTAGAGGCAGGTGGTGACGTCGTCGAGGGTCGGCTCGCTGTGGTGGTGCGGCCGGTTCTCCACGGCCCACTGCCCGAGCCGGTAGACGGGCAGGTTCCAGCCCTCGGTGGGGCCCTCCGCCTCGGCCCAGCCGGGGTTCCAGGCGAACACACAGATGACCACGGCCGCCGCGCCGGCGGCAAAGATGAGGCCTAGCACAATCGTCATCGGAGCACCCCTTCCTTCACGGGGCATCTCTGACGGACAGAAATCCGGCCGATTTCACCGCGGGAACCGAAATCGGGTCTGCTCGCCCGTGCCGAACGCCAGGATTTTGGCCGGTAGCACCGCGAAGACCAGGCCTTTCCGGTCACCGCCGTCGGAAAAAGAATCTTCGCCGACTGGGAAGTCCCGGTTGATCCGATCCTTCCACCGTGCGACCAACGTGGTCAGTCGGTCACGCATGGTCACTCGCTGATCGGTGCGCTCGCGGACATCAACGGACAGTAGCGGTGACAGTGGATCATCTGCCCATGTGGCGGCTATTACTACTCTCTGCTTCTGTATCGATACCGATTGTCGTCGTAGTCTGACGCCATGACCGTGACCGCCGACGAAGAAGCGGCCAACCGGCCCGCCCCGGACGCCGTCGCCCAGACCCCCTGCCTGGTCATCGATGTCGCGGTGGCCGACGCGCAATACCGCCGGATCGCCGGCGCCTTCCCGGACGGCCACGTCTACTACGCGGTGAAGGCCAACCCCGAACCCGCCCTGGTGCGCCGGCTCGTCACGGCCGGTTGCCGGTTCGACGTCGCCAGCCCGTACGAGATCGACCTCTGCCTGGACGCCGGCGCCGACCCGTCCCACCTGTCCTACGGCAACACCATCAAAAAGGCCCAGGACATCGCGTACGCCTACCGCCGCGGGGTCCGGCTCTTCGCGTTCGACAGCTGGGCCGAACTGGACAAGCTCGCGATCCACGCGCCGGACGCCTCCGTGCTCTGCCGCGTGCTCGCGTCGAGCCGGGGCGCCCGCTGGCCGTTGAGCCGCAAGTTCGGCTGCGCCCCCGAGATGGCCGTCGACCTGCTGCGCCGCGCCGCCCGGCTCGGCCTCGACGCGGCCGGCATCGCGTTCCACGTCGGATCGCAGCAGCTCACCCCCGCCCGCTGGGAGCCCAGCATCGCGATCGCGGCCGACGTGTTCGCCCAGCTCCGGGCCGAGGGCATCAACCTGCGCATCCTCGACGCGGGCGGCGGCTTCCCGGTCGACTACCTGGCCCGGGCCGCCCCGATCGACGACTACGCCGCCGCCATCGACGAGGCGGTCGAGAAGCACTTCGGAACCGGCCGCCCGGAGCTCATGATCGAGCCGGGCCGCTACATCGCCGCCCCGGCCGGCGTGCTGCACACCGAGGTCGTGCTCATCTCGCAGAAGTCGTACGGCATCGAACCGCGCTGGGTCTATCTGGACGTGGGCCGCTTCGGTGGCCTGGCCGAGACCGAGGGCGAGGCGATCCAGTACCGGCTGACCACCCCCCGAGACGGCTCCGACCGGGTCGGGCCGGTGATCCTGGCCGGCCCGACCTGCGACAGCGTCGACATCCTCTACGAGCGCACCCGCTACGACCTGCCGGTCGACCTGCGGGTCGGCGACATCATCCGCATCGAGGGCACGGGCGCCTACACCGCCACCTACGCCTCGGTCGGCTTCAACGGCTTCCCGCCCCTGCGCACGATCTGCGTCGACGCCGCCGAGTAGGGGATCTCGCTGATTGACCTCCCCGATCGGCCGCTCGGCCCGGTACGCGACGCGCGCCGAGGGGTCGCCGGTGTCCAGATCGGACCGACCGCGGCCGACGAGCACTCGGTGACCGTCGCGCGGATCGCCTTGACCGCCACTCGGACGATGCCGCCCAATGCCGGGCCGAGCTGCTCTTCGACGGTGTGAAACGGTGACGCCGCCGGCCATGTCCGTTGACGCCTGCGCATCGGTGATCAGCGGCGGGTGCTCGTTTAAATGCGTTGTCCGGGCCGGGTGGGGTTCGTAGTGTGATCGGCACAGGGACGACGGCGGAAACGGCTCTGAAAAATGGCGGCGAAACGGGCCCCGCAAACGAATCGTCCCGGACGGGCGTGACGCGCCACCACCGCGTCGCGGGCGCCGCCCGGTGGGTCGAGAGATCCGCGGGCGGCGTCTTTTATCTACCTTCCGGCCCGAAGGCCGACGGCTACTTCTTTGGGTGAGGAAACGGGCCGCGTTTCCTCGCCGCTCACGAGAACGGGCCGCCTACGAGAATGCTCCGCTGGGGTCCGGCGCTCGACCAGGCGCTGCGGACGTCGCGGTTGATCCCGGTTCTGGCACTCGCCCGGGCCGGAGTCCGGCCCGGGCGAGCAGGTGTCAGACGACCGCGGCCTCGGAGCGGTCGCGGTCAGGCTGGAACTGGAAGAGCACGGCATAGATCACGGCCGAGATCACGAAACCGGCCTCGAACGTGATGTCGCCGAACGCGGGCCAGTGCGAAGGAACGAGGCCGGTGTAGTCGGTCTGGTTGGAGAACAGCCAGATTGACAGGGCCATGCCGACCGCCATCGCGATCACGCCGCTGATCGGGTTGTGCTTCTTGTCGTAGAGGAAGCCGTCGACCCGCTTGCCCCGGCGCAGCACCCAGTCGGTCAGGTAGACCGCCAGCCACGGCCCGATCCAGTACGAGATGATCAGCAGGAAGTTCTCGTACTTCTCGCCGGCGTCGTTCAGGCCCGACCAGGCGAGCAGGAAGCCCAGCACGCCGAAGACGCCGGAGACGATCGCCCGGCGGATGTGCGAGGGCAGGTTGATGCCGAGGGCCAGGAACGACATCGATCCCGAGTAGATGTTGATCGCGTTGGCGCTGATCGCGCCGAGGGCGATCGCCAGCAGGGTGAGGTCGGCCAGCCAGGTCGGCAGGTGGCTGGTGAAGGCGGCGGTCGGGTTGAGGCCGGCCTTGGTCGCGATCGTGGCCGAGGCGGCGCCGACGATCTCGAGCAGCGTGCAGGAGATGAAGACGCCGAGGCCGGCCCAGACGCCGGTGGCGACCTTGCTGGTGTCCGGCTTCATGTAGCGGGTGTAGTCGGTGGCGTACGGGTTCCAGCCCGCCGCGTACCCGAAGGTGGCGCCGACCGAGATCAGGAAGCCGCCGACGCCGCCGATCACGCCCGGGGTCGCGCCGCTGTAGTGGCCCTTCGAGAGTATGACCACCGAGGTGATCAGGAAGATGATCGCGAGGATCGGGAACGCGTACTTCTCGAAGGCGTGCACCAGGTTGTGCCCGAAGAAGGCCACCACCACCTGGGCCAGCACGACGATGACCAGGCAGAGCAGGTCGGGCAGCTTGGTCAGGGTGGCCAGGGCGAGCGCGCCCGAGACGCTGTTGACGGCGAACCAGCCGATGCCCGCGACCAGCGCGTTGATGCCGGCCGGCAGGATGTTGCCGCGGTAGCCGAAGGCGATGCGGGAGAGCACCATCTGCGGCACGCCCATCGACGGGCCGCGAGCCGACAGGATGCCGTGGGTCGCCGAGCCGAGCGCGGTGCCCAGCACGATCGTGGCGACCGCGGCGCCGAACGACTTGGTGAAGACCATCGCGGCCAGGACGCCGACGAAGATGGTCGCGAACTCGAAGTTCGGCGACATCCAGGTCCAGAAGAGCTGCAGGGGGCGGCCGTGCCGCTCGTTCAGCGGGATGAAGCCGGCGCCGCCCGGCTCCACCGCAGTGACCCGGGAGCCGTAGCTGCCCTCCCGGACCTCGGCCGACACCTCGGCCGGCGTACCCACCGTCATGGTCGTGCCTCTCTATATCGGTGCTGGTCAGTGCATGAGGAGATCATGGCAGTACACGCCGGTCACGTTCCAAGATTGTTGCCGCGATGTATCACACATGGCGGCTGCCATAATCGCCCGCGTGCCGTCAGAGCGACCGATCCCACCGGGTTCTGGCCGACGAGGCTAGTCGCGGCGTAGGCGGAAGAGAACCTCGCCCGCGTCCGGCACGACGAACGTGTCCGGGTCGGTCTCGTAGTCGGCGACGTCGATCGAGGCCGGGTCGAGGTAGTTCAGGTTGACCGCGCGTACGTCCGCCTCGCTGATGCCCGTCGCGAGCGTGACCGTCACGCGGTCTTTCTCTCCGCCGACCGGATCCCAGGTGCCGGCGCCGCGGAGGTGGGTCGAATGGGCCAGATCGCCCCAGTGGTAGCGGGAGAAGCGGTCCCACTGCTTCACGAAGTAGTCGCGGCAGTGGTAACCGATCTCCCGAATGGCCGGGTGCGTCTCGGCGATCTCGGTGATGTGCGGGGCATAGATGATCACTTCGCCGCCGTCGGCGACGATCGGCTCGACCTTGTAGAAGCCCTTGGCGCCGGTCCACATGTCGTCGTACTTCTCGGGAACCAGCGAGAGCACGCGGTGCACCGGGCGGGGCAGATAGCGCACGTGGACCTCGGCCGAGACGTCGGCGCAGGCGGCCCAGGCCTGCTCGGGCGGGCCGAAGGAAGCGGCGTGCAGGCGCTTGGTGCCCGACTCGACGACCAGGCAGAGCGCCAGGCGGCGGGTCGGGATCAGGCCCACGGCGTCGTCGATCAGGGCGCGGACCGGGGTGATGCCCCGCGTGCCGATGATCTGGGCGCTGGTGATCAGCGCGCCCAGCCAGTGCGAGAAGTCGATCACCTCCTGGCCGGCCACGCCCGGGACGAAGTACTTGTTGCCGCCGGAGAAGCCGACCACCTCGTGCGGGAAGACCGGGCCGACGACCAGGCAGACGTCGTGCTCGACGACCGCGCGGTTGACGACGACGTCGATCGGCTCCGCGAGGCGGCCCTCGGACAGCTCGGCGACCCGGTCGGCGCCGATGGCGCCGACCGAGGTCAACCTCGCCGGATCCCACCACTCGTGGTTGCGGACCTCCATGTTCTTCCGTACGCCGAGGTGCCGCTCGAGAAGCGCAGGAGTCATCGCGGCGTGCGTGCCCAGAGCGACGAGCACCGTGATCTTGTCAGCCCGGCCGTCGAGGGCGTCGCCGATGGCGTCCAGGAGCAGGGGGAGCGGGCAGGAGCGGGTGGCGTCGGGGACGATCACGCAGACGGACTTGCCGTCGAGCCCGGCGGCCGAGAGGTTGCGCAGGACGAAGTCGCGGACGGTCGCGTCGTCGAGGGTGTCGCGGGGCCCGCCGATCGTTTCGCTCACCTGTTCACCCTCCCACCTTTCCCGGCGGCCCTGGTGCGCGGCTCGGTCTAGAGTTATGGTCGTCGATATATGGGAGCGCTCCCAACCAAGCTCCCGCACCGGCCGGGCCGGCCGGTCGTCGGAGGAGGACGAGGAGGCTCTGATGCGGATTCGCTTGCTCGGCGCGGCGGCTGCGCTGGTGGTCGGCGCGGCCGGCCTGGTCGCGGTCGCGAACGGCTCGGCGGCCGCGGCCACGCCCGCGTGCGGCGTCGTCTACACGCTCAACAGCTGGTCCACCGGGTTCACCGCCGACGTGAAGGTGACCAACGGCGGGCCGGCGGTGAGCTCCTGGACCCTGGGCTGGACCTTCAACGGCAACCAGCAGGTCACCAGCGCCTGGAACGCGACCGTGACCCAGTCCGGGCAGTCGGTCACCGCGTCCGGCGTGGACTGGAACGGGTCGCTGGCCACCGGAGCGTCGGCCGGTTTCGGCTTCCAGGGGACCTATTCGGGCACCGTCAACGCCGCTCCCGGGTCGTTCACTTTCAACGGCGTGTCCTGTGACGGAAATGTCCCGACGACCCCGCCGACAACGGTTCCGACGACGTCACCGACCACTGGGCCCACTACGCCGCCCACTACGCCGCCCACTACGCCGCCCAGTACGCCGCCTCCTACCGGCTGCGCTTCCGGGGCGAACTGCGACGGCTTCGAGAACCAGACCGGGGCCGGCCCGTCCGGCAACTGGTCGATCAGCTACCCCGACTGCTCGGGCGCCGGCACCGCCGCCATCGACCGCACCACCGCCCACACCGGCACCACCTCCCTGCGGGTCGACGGCGCCGCCGGCTACTGCAACCACGTCTTCGTCCGCGACACCCAGATCCTCGGCACCACCAGCAACGTCTGGTTCGTCCGCTACTGGGTCAAGCACACCACCGCCCTGCCGGTCGCCCACACCACCGCGGTCGCCCTGCAGGACGCCGACGACGGCAACAAGGATCTGCGCTTCGGCGGCCAGAACAGCGCGATGCAGTTCAACCGGGCCTCCGACGACGCGACCCTGCCCGAGCAGAGCCCGGCCGGCGTCGCCCAGTCCGCCCCGCTGCCCACCGGCACGTGGAACTGCGTCGAGTTCAAGGTCTCGGGCGCCGACGGCACGATCCAGACGTGGCTCAACGGCAGCGCCGTGGCGGGTCTCACCGAGGACGGCGTACCCACCCACGACATCGACAGCCAATGGCTCAACCGCACCTGGCGTCCCAAGCTCACCGACCTGCGGCTCGGCTGGGAAAGTTACGGCGAGGGCGCCGACACGCTCTGGTACGACGACGTGGCCGTCGGGTCGCAGCGGATCGGCTGCTGAGGCACATCCGGTTGCCGGGCCGGCAACCGGAAACCACCATGTACCCATGGCAGATCTTCGGCTTCACCCCGACCGGCTGCTTCCCGCCGAACCTCAGGTCCGCGAGATCGCCCGCCGGCTCTACACCGCCGTCCGCGATCTGCCGATCGTCTCCCCGCACGGGCACGTCGACCCGCGCCTGCTCCTGGACGACACACCCTTCACCGACCCGACCAGCCTGTTCGTCCAGCCCGACCACTACGTGACCCGCCTGCTGCACGCGGGCGGGATCACGCTCGACCGCCTCGGCGTCGGTGCCGGGCCGCTGCCGGAGGAGCAGGCCCGCGCGGCGTGGCGTCTGCTCTGCGCCAACTGGCACCTTTTCCGCGGCACGCCGGTGCGTTTCTGGTTCGACGCCGAGCTCGCCGAGATCTTCGAGATAACCGAGCGGCCTTCCGCCGCCAACGCCGATTTCCTGTACGACGTGATCAGCGCGAAGCTGACGCAGCCCGGTCATCGTCCGCGGGCGCTTCTCCAGCGGTTCGGCATCGAGTTCATGGCGACCACCGACGACCCGGCCGACGACCTCGAGGCGCACGCCGCCCTGGCCGCCGATCCCGGCGTGAAGACGCGCATCGCACCGACGTTCCGGCCCGACCGCTATCTCGAACCCGGCCGCACCGACTGGCCCGATCTGGTGAAGCGCCTGGGCGTTGCCGCGGACACCGACGTCGGCTCGTACGCGGGCTATCTGCGTGCCCTGGCCGCCCGCCGCCGGCACTTCATCGACCACGGCGCCGTCTCGGCCGATCACAGCCACGCCGACGCGGTCGCCGAGCCGCTCACCGTGGCCGAGGCCGACCGGATCTACCGCCGGGCCCTGGCCGGACAGGCCAACCCGGCCGAGACCACGGGGTTCCGGCGGCACATGCTGTTCGAGATGGCCCGCATGTCGGTCGAGGACGGCCTGGTCATGACCCTGCACCCGGGTGTGCAGCGCAACCACCACCCGGAGACCCTGCACCGGTACGGCCCGGACACCGGCCACGACATCCCGGTCGCGGTCGAGTTCACCCGGGCGCTGCAGCCGCTGCTGTCCGCGTTCGGCACCGAGCCCGGCTTCCACCTGGTGCTGTTCACCCTCGACGCCGACGTGTTCGGGCGCGAGATCGCCCCGCTGGCCGGCTTCTACCCGGCGGTGTACGCGGGTGCGCCCTGGTGGTTCCTCGACAACCCGTCCGCGATCCGGCAGTTCCAATCGTCGGTGACCGAGATCGCCGGGTTCAGCCGGCTGTCCGGGTTCATCGACGACACCCGGGCGTTCTGCTCGATCCCGGCCCGCCACGACATGTCGCGCCGGCTCGACGCCGGCCACCTCGCCCGGCTGGTCACCGAACACCGGCTGGACGAGGATGAGGCCGTGGAGACGCTCACCGACCTGGTCGGCGATCAGCCGAGGCGGGTGTTCAAGCTGTGACGCCGCGCCCGATCAGAATCGTCCACCTGGGGCTCGGGAACTTCTTCCGCGCCCATCAGGCCTGGTACACGGCGTCGGCGCCGGACGGCGGCGAGTGGCCGATCGCCGCGTTCACCGGGCGCTCGCCGGAGATGGCCGACCGGCTGAACGCGCAGGGCGGCCGTTACTCGCTGCTCACCCGGGGGCCGTCGCGCGACGACGCTGAGGTCGTTTCCGCGGTCCACGTGGCGTACGCGGGAACCGACCTCGAAGCGTGGCGGACGCTCCTGGCGTCACCACGCACGGGGTTGCTGACCGTGACCGTGACCGAGGCCGGCTACCTGCGGTCGCCGGACGGCGGCCTCGACACCGGCCACCCGCTGGCCGCCGCCGACCTGCGGGCCTGGCGCCGCGGCGAGCCGGTGTCCAGCGTGCCCGGGCGCCTCTTCGCCGGCCTGGCCGAACGCCGGGTCTACCGCGGTGGCCCGATCGCCGTGGTCTCCTGCGACAACCTGCCCGGCAACGGCACCGCGACCGCCCGCGTCGTGCTCGACTTCGCCGCCCTGGTCGAACCGGCGCTGGTCCCGTGGATCCGCGACCACGTCTCCTTCGTGTCCACGATGGTCGACCGCATCACGCCCCGCACCACCCCTTCAGATGTCGAGAGCGCAGCGTCACTGGCCGGCTTCCCCGACGCCATCCCGGTAGTCACCGAGCCTTACAGCGAGTGGCTGCTGAGCGGCGTCTTCCCCGCGGGCCGCCCGTCGTGGGAGGCCGCCGGCGCCCGCTTCGTGTCCGACGTGCACCCGCACGAGCAACGCAAACTCCTGCTGCTCAACGGCGGCCACTCGCTGCTGGCGTACGCGGGAAGCGCCCGCGGCCACGAGACCATCGCCTCGGCGGTCGCCGACCCGGTCTGCCGCACCTGGCTGGACCAGTGGTGGGACGAGGCCGTCCGCCACGTCCCGCTGCCGGCGCCGGAGCTCTCGGCCTACCGAGCCGCCCTGCTGGAGCGGTTCGCCAACCCGCGCATCCGCCACACCCTGGCCCAGATCGCCGCCGACGGCTCCCAGAAGATCCCGATCCGCGTCCTCCCGGTCCTCCGGGGCGAGCGGGCCGCGGGCCGCCCCGCCTCCGGCGCGATCCGGGTGCTGGCCGTGTGGATCGCTCACCTCCGCGGCGTGGGCGCACCGGTCTCGGACGCCGGAGCCGCCGCGTTCCAGGAGCGAGCGTCCTCTCCGAAGGCTGTCCTGGAGCTGCTGGCCCCGGACCTGTCCGCCGACCCGGCCCTGGTCACCGCCTTGGATTCGGCCGTCGCTCATTGAACCTCCCTGGGGTCAGCTGTCGCTTGATGAGTGGCGTGGGGTCGGCTGTCGCTTGGTGAGTGGCTTGGGGTCGGCTGTTGGTTGTGAGTGGCTTGGAGTCGGCCATAGCCCGACGAGCTGCCCGGGAGTCGGTTCGCTTGGTGGGCTTGCCCTCGAGTCGGTTCGCTTGGTGGGCTGCCCGGGAGTCGGCTTTCGCTCGATGCGCGCCGCCCGACGGCAGCATCTTGTCCAACTGGCGGCGGAACGCGCGCTCGAACGTCCGCGGCTCGTCCATGTCCACGGCGGAGCCCAGGGCCGCTGCCGTGCGGCCGGCCCGGCGCGGATCGGCGAGCATGGCCCGGGTGGTGAGCAGCCGCTGTTCCCGCGGAAAGCCGCCCGGCGTCACGCCGAAGCGGCCGAACATGGCGTGCGTGCCGCACGGAGACGTAGTGGCGGCGGGCGAGTTCGGCCATCGCCAGTCGCGGGTCAGAGAGGTGGTCTCGGATATGGGCTCGCAGCATGGCGAGGAGCACGTCGCTCGGTTCACTGGGCATCGAGGGCGCCGCGCCGCAGGGCCATGGCAAGCAGGTCGAGAGCGGTCGCGCTGCCGTCCTGGCGTTCCGCGCTTCGCGCAGTCCGGCACCGGGGAGAGGGCGCCGGCCGGCTGGAAGAGCTGACCGAGATTGCCGGAGAGCGGGGTATCCGGGGCTCGAGTCGGCGGGCGATGGCGCGCCGGCCGGGCTCAGCGGCAGCGCCCAGCGTGGGAACCGCAGCAGGTGACGGTGCCCATCCGTCGCGATGGTCAGGTCCCACCGGCCGCGCGCCTCGGAGAGAACCCCGGCGCCCGGGTCCAGCGACGCGACCGGGCCGTGCCGGCTGAGGCGGCCCGCGCCGGCGATGTGGACGCAGAACATCAGAAGGTCGTCGCGGCCGGTGCGTCATGCGCACGGTCCGGAGCGTACGCAGAGGAGTGCCTCGGTGCTCGCTACGCCCCGGCTGCGCTCCTGCATGGCGAGACGGCCGCGGAAGTCGGGGCGTGGCGAGCACCGAGGACCGCATGGCGCTCTGCCCGGCCGCCTGCTCCACCTCGAGCGGATCACGCATCTGGCCGGCGTTGTCGGCTAGGCGGGCTTGCCGTTGACCATGGAGCTCTGGGCCGACATGTTCGCGCGGCACGACGAGAATCTGGGCAAGCTCCTGGTCATGCCGGCGCTGCCGGACGAGTTCCCGGCCGCGTTGCCGACGACCGGCTGGAATTCCTGGGCTGATCGCTTACCCCGAATGGGGGAATCCGGCCGGTAATGCTGGGACACGTCTCGCCGGGATGCTATTTGCGGTGGTCGCGCGGTTATGGTGCGCCAATAGCCGAGCGATCCGGAGGATTCCATGAAAGCGATTCGGAAAATGCGGCCGCTGCTGATCGTCGGCGGAATAGCCGGCCTCACCGCCGCGGCATGGGGCGCCGGCGGCGGCATCGGCTTCGCCTCGACGCGCAGCGCGGTGTGTGCGGTGCCGGCCCGTTATCCGACCATTCAGGCGGCGGTCGACGACGGGAACTGCAAGACCGTCCGGGTGGCTCCCGGGGCGTACCCCGAAAACGTGACCGTCTCCCGCAGCGTGATCCTGCAGGGCGCCCAGGCCGGGCAGGACGCCCGCAGCCGGCGGGCCGGCCGGGAGTCCGTCGTCGGCGGCGGCACGCCGGCGACCTTCACGATCAGCGCCGACAACGTGACCATCGACGGGTTCACGCTGAACGGGCCGGTGAGTCAGGGAACGGCCGCGCTGGTGATGCAGGGCGGCAACAGCGGCGAGACGATTCAGAACAACGTCGTCAACAATCCGGGGCGGGCGGCGTCGATCACGACCAGCCGCACGGTCTTCCGGCGCAATGTCGTGAAGAATACCGCGACGGCGGGCGACGGGTTCCAGGCAAACACCACGCCGGTGCACGACGTCACCATTGCCGACAACAATTTCAGCGGGGCCGACCCGAGTAAATACAACGCCGACGTCACCTTTATCGAGGGCAACAAGAATCTGACGGTCAGCGGCAACCGCAGCACGGGCGACGGCACGCTGGCCGCGCTGTTCAAGACCACCGGCGCCCGGGTCACCGGCAACACGGTCAGCGGCAGCAAGAGCTCGTCGGCGATCTACGTCGGCGGGGCCGACCGTGACGTCACGGTCAGCGACAACACGATCAGCGACGCCGGCTCGGCGGTGAAGGTCGCGAACGACTTCAACGACGGCACCAACTCGGCGGTGGCCATCTCACGCAACACGTTGCGCAAGAACCAGTACGGCGTGAACGTCGCCAAGGGCTCGACCTCCGGCCCGGTCCAGGCCAACCGCAACAGCATCACCGGGAACGCGCTGTACGGCGTCTTCACCGACCCGGCCGCGGGCGCCGACACCGACGCGACCTGCAACTGGTGGGGCGACCCCCGAGGCCCCTCGCATGGCGACAAGGTCAGCTCCAACGTGACCTACCAGCCGTGGCTGAAGCTCCCCGGCCTGATCCTCGGATGCCGCTGACCCCACGCCATTCCGGCTGAGCAGCGCGTAGGCACCCCTGGCGGGGGTGTGGCCGAGGCAACATCACCCGCCACCGGCAGCACGAGCAAGAGAACTGTCACCGGCGCTGATCGCCCGGCGACTCGTCGGTCGTCGGGCGCAGCCGGGCGATGTAGGCCAGGTGCCGCGCCAACTCGACCACGCCGGTGATCGCCAGCAGGACGACCCAGGTCAGCGAGCTGGTCAGCGTCTCGCCCACGCCGAACAAGGTGACGTCGTCGACGCACGCGATCGGGACCGACGACGTGCAGGGGGCCTTCGGGGTCAGGAGTGTCACGGCCGCGATCAGGATCACCGCGGCCAGCCCGGCCGGGAAGAAGTAGAGCCAGCGGCGCGAGCGGCGGACGAACCAGATCCGGATCCACGTCGCGATCAGCAGCGCGGGCAGAAGCAGCGCCCCGACGACGATGATCAAGCCACGCTCCTTCGGCCGCGAAGCCGCCGGCGGCGGCCGGCCCATTAGATCAGGCAAGCGCTTCGTGTTCGGGCGTGTCACTCTGGGGTCATGTCTGACGCCAGCTCCGCGCGGCCGCGCGGCGAGACCTTTCAGTACGCCGGTGCGACCGTTGAGCTGGTCGAACCGGCCACCGTGCTGGCCGCGGCCCGGGTCAACCCGGTCGAGCTGCTGCGCCGCGCGTCGTGGCCGGCCCCGGTCAACCGGGTCGACCTGACGGTGTCGAGTGAGGACCGGCCGGGCGGCCCGGTGCACACGTTCGCGGCGGCGATCAGCACGGCCGACGAGCCGATGAGCAAGGAGCGCATCCGGTCGCTCGTGCTCGGCCACGACCCGGTCGGCCTGCTGCTCGCGAAACGGATCGAGGCCGGGGATCCGATCGCCACCCGGTTCGTCGACGGGGTGGGCGCGGCGGCTGCTGCGGCGTACCGGAAGTTGGGCCTCGACCGCACCGACCGGCCGGCGGCGAGCCGCGAACCCGGCACCCTCGCCGATGCCGTCGTCGGCCTTCAGGCCGGGGTGACGTACGACGAGACCGGAACCGTCATGCGGCTCACCGCCGAGGTCCCGCGGGACGAGGTGACGCCCGCCCACCTGCAGGCTTTCGTCGGCCTGACGCTGCAGGCGGTGGTCGAGCTGGCCGGGCCGAAGGCCCTCGAAGGCCGGCGGTACGCGGTGAGCCGCGACAACCTCCCGAAGACGCCCGCCACCACGCAGGACGTCACGCTCGACATGGTCGGCGGCCTGGCCGACATCGTCGGTGAGCTGCGGCAGATCGCGGTGTCGTTCCGGCATCCGGAGGCGATGGCCCGGTGGGGCGCCCGCCGTCCGCAGGGCATTTTGATGTACGGGCCGCCCGGCACCGGCAAGACGATGCTGTCGCGGGCGCTGGCCAACGAGATCGGCGCCGATTTCCGGGAGATCCGCACGCCGGAGATCCTCGACAAGTGGCTGGGCGGCTCCGAGCGCAACATCAAGCAGATCTTCCGCGACGCCCGGCACTACCGGCAGCCGACGCTGATCCTGTTCGACGAGTTCGACTCGATCGTCAGCTACGCCGGCTCGGGTGGCGACGCGGCCAGCCAGGCGCTCAACGCGGTGGCCGGCATCTTCAAGCAGGAGATGAACGACCTGATCGAGGCCAACCCCAACGTGATCGTGGTGGCGACCACGAACTTCCCGCACCGGGTCGACGACTCGTTGATCCGGTCGGGCCGGTTCGACGTCAAGATGAGCGTGCCGAAACCGGACGACGCGAGCCGGGCGGAGATCTTCCGCAAGATGATCCGCGGGCTGATCGCGGCCCACGAGTCGGCCGGCTTCCAGATGTTCGCCGACGACCTCGACCTGGCCGCGCTGGGCCAGGCCAGTCACGGCATGACCGGCGCCGACATCAAGGAGGTGCTGCGCCGGGTGCAGCTGGCCAAGGCGATGCAGGACGCCCGCACCGGCGGCACGGTCGAGCCGATCTCCCAGGCCGAGCTGCTGGCCAGCATCCGGGACCTGGCCGGTGTCAACGGCTGATCAGGCCGCCAGCGCGGCCCCGGCCGGGAAGTCGTCGACCGGCCGGCGATCCCGCTGAGCCACGATCTGCTTCAGCATCGGCAGGTTCTTGCTGATCACGCCGGTGACCCCGATCCGCCGGGCCCGCGCCAACGCCTCCTCGGTGTCGACCGGCCACGCCAGGACCAGGTCGGTGGAGCGTCGAAGCTCGGCGACCACGCCCGGCGTGAGCAGGCTCGAGCGGATGGATACCCCGTACGCCCTCTCCCGCCGCAGGCGGGCCCGCAACCGCGACAGCTGAAGCGGGTCGCCCGCCGAGAGCACCCGCCCGACCTCGGGGTTTCCGGCGAAGGAATCGAGCATCCGCCACTGCTTGGTGCAGACCGCGAACCGTACGCCCGGCGCGTGGGCCCGCAACGCCGCCGCCACCCGCGGAGCGACCGCCAGCGACGGCCCCTTGAGATCGAGCATCAGGCGCGGATCCCCGGCCGCCACGGCGAGCACGTCGCGCAGATGGGGCACGACCAGCGAGCGCCGCCGGCTGACCTCGGTCCACTGCTCCCAGTAGTAGTGCGGCCCGACGGCCTTGCGGTGCCGCACCTCGAGGGTGCCGCGGTACAGGTGAACGTCGGCCTCGACGAGGTCGACTCCGGCCGCCAGGGCAGCCCGCAGATCGGCGAGGTTGTTGCCGGCCCGGTGTGCGACGGCAAGCAGGGGGCTCTCGTCCATAGCCGGAAAGCTAGACGTCGATGAAAGCCACCACGTCGATCACAAGCGACCGGCGGCTGATCGGGGAGCGAACGGCGATCGCCATCAGGGTTCCGTCCGCGCGGCGGTCGTCCGGCGGTAGCTTCGCCGCGAGCCGGCGGCCCGATCAGGGCCGCGGTCACACCGGCCGGCGCGGCGAACAGCGACACCTGAAACGGCGGCACGTGCAGCACGAGCACCGCCCCGAGCGGCAGCGCACCAGCAGGACCAGTCCGCTGACCTCGTAGAAGATGTCGCCGCTTTGAGAGTTGTCGCCGTTTGTCAGGCGGGTGCCGCGCGCTCGACGATCGCCCTGGTGGCCGCCTCCCGCGGCAGGGTGCCGAGGGCGTGCCCCCAGTCGCCGGCCAGGCGGCTGGCACAGAAGGCGTCGGCGACCTCCGCGGGTGCGTGCCGCACCAGCAGCGACCCCTGCAACACCAGCGCCATCCGCTCCACCAGCCGCCGGGCCTGGCTCTCGTCGACGTCGGTCAGCCGGGCTTTCAGCCCGGCGGCCGCCGCATCCAGTCGGTGGTCACCGCCGGCGGCCAGTTCGACCTCCTCGACGTACGCGGCGAGACTGTCCGGATCTTTGTGGATCGTTCGCAGCACGTCGAGGACCTGGACGTTGCCCGAGCCCTCCCAGATCGAGTTGAGGGGCGAATCGCGGAAGAGCCGCGGCATCCCCGACTCCTCGACATAACCGTTGCCGCCCAGGCACTCCAGCGCCTCACCGACCACGGCCGGCTGCCGCTTGCACACCCAGTACTTGCCGATCGCCACGGCCAGCCGCTGGAACGTCCGCTCGCCCCGGTCGGCCGCCCCGGCCAGCCTCATCGCGAGCGTCACCGCCGCCTCCGACTCGACCGCCAGATCGGCCAGCACGTTGGTCATCGCCGGCTGGTCGGCGAGGATCCGGTTGAAGGCGCTGCGGTGCCGGGCGTGGTGGATCGCCTGGCTGAGCGCGGCCCGCATCCCCGACGCCGACCCGGTCACGCAGTCGAGCCGGGTCATCGCGACCATCTCGATGATCGTGTGCACGCCGCGGCCCTCGTCACCGACCAGCCACGCCACCGTGTCGTCGAACTCGGGCTCACTGCTGGCGTTGCTCCGGTTGCCGAGCTTGTCCTTGAGCCGCTGGATGCGGAACGTGTTCCGGTCGCCGTTCGGCAGCACCCGCGGCACCAGGAAGCACGAAAGCCCGTGCGTCGTCTGCGCGAGCACCAGGAACAGGTCGCACATCGGCGCACTCGTGAACCACTTGTGCCCCCGCAGCCGCCACGTGCCGTCCGTTTGCGGGGTTGCCGTAGTCGTGTTGGCCCGCACGTCCGAGCCGCCCTGCTTCTCGGTCATCCCCATGCCGGCCAGCAGCCCCCGCTTGGTCGCCGGCGTGCGCAGCCCCGGGTCGTACTCCCGGCTCGCCAGCAGCGGCTCATAGGTCGCGGCCAGCTCCGGGGCGTTCCGCAGCGCCGGCACCACCGCGTAGGTCATCGTGATCGGGCAGGAATGACCGGCTTCCACCTGCGACCACACGTAGAGCCCGGCCGCCCGCGCCACGTGGGCTCCGGCCCGGTCGTCGGCCCAGGCCGTGCCCGCGAGCCCTTCGCCGACGGCAACCTCCATGAGGTGATGCCAGGCCGGATGAAACTCCACTTCGTCGATCCGATGCCCGTAGCGGTCGTGCGTCACCAGCCGAGGCTCATGCCGGTTGGCCTCGTCGGCCCAGCGCTGCGGCTCGGCCGTGCCCGCGAGCTTCCCGAGCCGGTGCAGGTCGCCGACCGCCCAGGGCGCCCCTTCCCGGGCCACCCCGGCCAGCAGCGCGGCGTCGGCCGCCACGTCATAGTCGACCAACGGCGGCGGCTGGTTGAACACCTCGTGCGTCGCACTCACGCCCCGAATCTACTCCCGGGTAACTACACTTTCCAGATCCGTCGCCGCGTCGGCCGACGCCGACGTCAACTCCTCATCGACGGTCGACCCGACGTCCAAGCCGAAGAACACGCCGTACTCGTTACCCACCGGTCGCCGGGTAACGGGGCTTTCGGCGCGTGTAGCGGGAGGTCGAACTCGCATTGGCGCGGATCGTCGGCGGCGTCGCCGGCCGGCTCGGCCACGCGGTACGCCGCCCAGGTCGACGGGCCGCCGAGCCGGAGCTCGACCGCGGAAATCGATGGCCCGCACCGGTAGGTTGCGGGCATGGACTACTCGACCGTCGATACGCTCACGGCTCAGCTGCGGGCGCTCGGAGTGCGGCGGGACGGCGTGCTGCTGGTGCACTCGTCGTACAAAAGCCTGGGTGAGGTTATCGGCGGCCCGCAGGCCGTCGTCGAGGCCCTGCTCGCGGCCACCGGCACCGTCGTCGTGCCGACCCACACCCCGGAGAACTCCGACCCGGCGAACTGGGCCCACCCGCCGGTGCCGCCGGCCTGGTGGGAGCCGATCCGCAGCGAGTCGCCGGGCTTCGACCGGGCGCGTACGCCGGCGAGCCGCTGGATGGGCCGGCTCGCCGAGCTCGTCCGCACCTGGCCGGGGGCCCGGCGCAGCGACCACCCGCAGGTGTCGTTCGCGGCGGTCGGCCCGCGGGCGGCGGCGATCGTCGACAGGCACAGCCTGACCGACGGGCTGGGGGAGGCGTCGCCGCTCGGGGCGATCTACCGGATGGACGGGCAGGTGCTGCTGCTCGGAGTCAATCATGATGCCAACACCTCGCTGCACCTGGGCGAGACCCGGCAGCCGTCGCCGCCGATGCACACGGCCGGGTCGTCGCGGCGCGGCCGGGGCTGGGCGACGTGGACCGAGGTCGACGTCGACGCGAGCGACTTCGATGCGCTCGGCGAGGCGCTCGAGGAGACCGGCGCGGTGACGCTCGGCCCGGTCGGCGCGGCGACCGGGCGGCTGATGCCACAGCGGGCGGCGGCCGACTTCGCGACCGCCTGGATCCCGGTCAACCGCGGCGGTTAGAGGCTGACCGGCCGGCCATGCCGCCGCCTTGCGGGACCGGCCGGGCAGATCTGTGGTTCGCGCCGACTTCGATCTTGAACGGGGATCTCGTGAGTATCGGGTTCACCTGGCGGCGGGTGGCCGGGGTCGACATTGCCGGGTTGACGGGGGAGAAGCCGCGCCCGTTCGCCCCGCACGGGCCGGCCCCGGAATACGCGCCCGACGGTCCGTGGGCCGATCATCTGCTGCGTTGTGCCGATGAGCTGACGCGGTTGTTCGGGGCGGCCGCGGCGGCACGCGAGTCGGTCGTCTTCTCGATGAATGCGTGACTTCCGGCTGTTCTGGGCCGGCCAGACCGTAAGCCGGCTCGGCAGCGCGATCACCACGGTCGCGCTGCCGCTGGTCGCGGTCGGGGTCCTGCACGCGTCCACGCTGGAGGTTGCCCTGCTGTCGGCCGCCTCCTGGCTGCCGTGGGTCCTGATCGGGCTTCCGGTCGGCGTCTGGGTCGACCGGTTGCCGCGCCGCCCGCTGATGATCGTCTGCAACCTGGTGGCGCTCGTGGCATTGGCTACCGCGCCGGTATTTCTCAGCTTCGCCCACTTGTTGGCGGTAGCGCTGGTGGTCGGCGCGGCGGCGGTGTTTCTCGATACCGCGGCCCAGGTCTATCTGCCGTCATTGCTCGACGCCTCGTCCCTGAATGCCGGTAACGCAAGGCTGCACGGCAGCGAGGCGGCGGCCCAGGTCGTCGGACCGGGTGTCGGCGGCCTGATCGCCCAGCTGTCCGGAGCGGTTTTCGGGCTGCTGGCGGACGGTTTCACCTTCCTTCTCGCGGCGGTCGGCCTGCTTTTCGTACGCGGACGGGAGCCGGTCCTTCCGGTCCGGCGGAAGGTCGCCCTGGGCGACGGCTTGCGCTTTCTGGTACGCGACAGATATCTGCGCACGATGACCCTGTTCGGTGCGGCCGCGAACCTGGCGCTGCTCGGCTACCAGTCGATTCTGGTCGTCTTCCTGGTGCGGGAGAACGGGATCGCGCCCGGGCTGGTGGGTGTCGTGGTGGCCGCGATGAGCAGCGGTGGCGTACTGGGAGCGCTGTTCGCCGCCCGGGTGGCGCGCCGTTTCGGCGAGATCCGCGGCATGGTGCTGTGCCAGGTCGTGGCCGCGCCGTTCGCGTTGCTGATTCCGATGGCCGGGGCCGGCCTGGTGATGCTGGGCGGGTTCGCGGTCGGGGCCGGGATCGTCGCCGGCAATGTCATCAAGGACAGTTTCCGGCAGACTTACACACCGCGGCATCTGCTGGGCCGGGTCATCACGGCGATGCAGTTGCTCAACTACGGCAGCATCCCGCTGGGCGCGCTGATCGCCGGGCTGCTCGCCACGGCGATCGGCCTGCGGCCCGCGATGTGGGTCATGACGTCGGCACTGGTGGCGTCGACGCTTCTCGTCGTACCCCTTCTGAAGGATGAGCGGATGGAAGAGCTACCCGCGCGACTGGCCCGCACCCGGCGATTCACGGCCGGGGCGCCGACCGACTTCACCTGGGCCGACGGCAACGTGCGTTTCCTGCGCGACGGCGACCTGTTCGAGGCCGACGGCGAATCCGGCGAGGAACGCCTGCTGGCCGCCGGCGTCGAGTCCTACCACGGGCCGGCATTCGTGCGTGGCGGCGAGCTGTGGACGGTCAACGGCGGCCTCCGGGCCACCGGGCGGGTGACTCGCGTGCGGTCCGATCCGGCCGGGCGCCGTTTCGCGTACGCCGTGAATGACGCTCTCCGAGTGCTCGACCACGACGTCGATCCTGGTCCGGCCGGGCGCGACGTCGATCTGGGGCCGGCCGGGCAGGACTTCGTCTGGTCGCTCGACGGCACGCGGCTGCTGGTCACCCTGGTCGACGATTCCGGCGTTCCCTTTGCCGCGGCCGGTGAGCCTCTTCCTCGGGTCACGCTGGCCGTGGTCGGGCTCGACGGGTCGCGGCGCGAGTTCGCGGTCGGCGGATATCTGGCCCGGGCGGGCTGGGACCGGCACGGGCCCTACGCCGTCGTTCTCAGCCGTGACCAGCGCACGCTGCGGCTCCTCGCGCTCGACCCGGAAGGCGTCGTCCACGAGCAGCAGGGCGAGCCGTGGGTGAACGTCGTCCCGGGCCTGCCCGCCCGCCTCGACGACGGGACCGTGGTCGCTCATCAGGACATCGACGACACCCGCCACCTGACCGTCGCAGGGAAGGTCGTCACACCGGCCGGCCTGCAGCTGCGCGCGGTCCTGGCCGTTGGGCAGGGCGTGGTCTTCACGGCCTCGACCGAACCGGACGCCACGAAACTCTGGTCCTATCGCGGCGGACTCCGCTGCCTGGCCGACGGGCCGGGCGCGGTCCAGGACGGCGAGTTCGTCCATTTCGGCACCCCCGGGCACGTCACGGTGATCCGGGAACGGTCCGTGGCAGTACGCTCCCGCAGCGAAATCGGCGCGCCACGCGCGTACAGAATCGGTCTGAAGCGCGCCGCGCTGATGCTGCCGCCCGGGCACCGGGCCGGCGTCGGCGTTCCGGTCCTGCTCG
This sequence comes from Actinoplanes sp., assembly GCA_036402935.1. GTDB lineage: Bacteria > Actinomycetota > Actinomycetes > Mycobacteriales > Micromonosporaceae > Actinoplanes. The sequence goes on along the minus strand of DASWRZ010000118.1, from coordinate 6,980 downwards.
ACCCGTACGGTGGTCCGGCCCGGCAGCGGGTCGCCGGCGTGCCGGACTGGCGCGACCTGCTGTCGGAGTGGTTCGCGGAGCAGGGTTTCGCGGTTCTGGTGGCCGACGGCGCCGGCACTCCGGGCGGCGGCCCCCGCGACGAGCGGCGCATCTACGGCGACCTCTACACCGAGCCGATCAATGACCAGATCCGGTCGCTGCGCGAGGCGGCCGACGCCTGCCCGGACCTCGATCTCGGGCGCGTCGGCATCCGGGGCTGGTCGTTCGGCGGCTCGCTGGCCCTGGCCGCCGTGCTCCGCCGCCCGGACGTGTTCCATGCCGGCATCGCCGGCGCCGCGGTGACCGACCAAAGGCTCTACCATGCCGAGTCCCGCGAGCGCTACCTGGGTGATCCCGGCCTCCACCCGGAGCACTACGACGCGGGCGACCTGGCCGCCGACGCGCCGCGGCTGGCCCGGCCGCTGCTGCTGATGCACGGCCTGGCCGACACCAACGTCCGGCCCGTGCACACGACGCGCATGGTCGCCGCGCTGAAGGCGGCGGGGCGTGAGCACGAGGTGCTTTATCTGCCCGGCATCGGCCACTCCGCGATCGGCTCGCCGGCGACCGAGCAGATCCTGTCGGCTCAGCTGGCCTTTCTCCGCAAGCACCTGCTGTAGGGCGCCGGCTGGTTCTGCCTCGGGTCACGCCGATCAGCGTCGAGACGGTGTGGCGGTGTTCTCGATCGGGGCGTGCTCAGGCGGCAGCGCGACCCGGGCGCGGGCGTGCCGTAACTGCACATGGACATGTCGGACCGGCGGGTCAGCCGCGTCTGCGGGCCGGCCGGCGCGGGCCGAGAGGGTTGTCGTGCTGCGTCAGCCGATGCCCAGGACGGGCAGGCATTCCTTGACGCCGGTGAGCTCGATGTCGTCTCGGCGGAGCCGCTCCCACGCGTCCCGGGTGAGCCGCCATTGCTGGATCCGGGCGGCCTCGCCGCGGCGGGTGTCCCAGTCGGTGCCGTTCGGTTCGTAGCCCAGGCCGCGGGAGATGCGGTTGGATGCTGTGTTGTCGACGAAGGCGTCGCTGCCGGCTTCGCGTGCGCCCAGCCCGGCGAAGGCCAGCTGCAGGATCGCGGCCCGCATTTCCTTGCCCAGTCCCCGTCCGCGGCTGCCCGGGGCCAGCCACGAGAAGCTGGACACCGTGCCGAACCGGGTGAAGTTCTTGGCGGTGAGGTCTTGCATGCCGACCGGTTCACCGTCGACGAGTACGGCGAAGTAGAGCCGCCACGAGTCCGGGCTCACGCGGCCCCGGCCGGCCCAGATGGCGCGTAGCCATTTCCATTCGCGTTCGGGGTTGTCGGCGTAGAACGAGATCGGGTCGTCGAACGGCCACGGTTCGGTGTCGGCGATCCCGGCCCGTACGAGCGGAACCAGCCGCTCCAGCCGGTCGTCGGAGGCGCCGGCCAGCGTCAGGCGCGGCGTGCGCACCTCGACGTTCAGCGGGGGATAGGTGTGGGCCACGCCGGGACGGTAGCCGGCCCGCCCGGCCGCCGCATCGGGTTTTTGCGGGCAGCTGCGCTTCGACGACCGGGCTCACCTGCGGCTGCTCGGCCCCGACGGCGCTCATACCATGGGGGCATGACGAGGGTCTTCGCCGCCGGGGAGGCGGTCTGGCAGCGCCGGTTGGGGACGCTGCGGCAGGTCGTCCGGCAGGAACTGGTGGCCCGCCAGCTGGCCGAGCATGTCGGCCCGGAGCGCAGGCGAATCCTCGACGCCGGGTGCGGGCAGGGCACGCAGGCACTGCGCCTGGCGGCGGCCGGGCACGCGGTCACCGCGGTCGATTCGTCGCCGTCGCTCCTCGAGGCTCTACGCGATCAAGCGGGGTCGCTCGACATCCGAGTGGTGGAAGCGGACATCCTCGAGATGCCCGTCGACGAAGAGTTCGACGTGGTGCTCTGTCACGGCGTACTCATGTATTTCGCCGACCCGGCGCCGGTCCTCGATGTCCTCGCCGCACGGGTTTCTCCGGGTGGCCTGCTGTCGCTGCTGGTGCGCAACGCCGACGGCCTGGCGTTGCGGCCCGGCCTGCGCGGGGAGTGGCCGGCCGCCCGGGAGGCGCTGTCCGGAACCGCCTATCGCAACCGGCTCGGCCTCGACACCCGGGCCGACCGGCGGGCCGACCTGACCTCGTCGCTGAGCGGCCGTGGCTTGACCGTCTTCGACTGGTACGGCGTCCGCGTCTTCACCGACACGGCGGCCGACGACGCCCCGCTCCCGCCCGACGATGAGCTGAGCACCCTGCTGGAAGCCGAGGCCGAGGCCGCGCACACCGACCCGTACCGTTCGGTCGCCGCCCTGACCCACCTGCTGGCCCGCCGTGACGCCTACAAGACGTAGTTGATGGGTACCGGCCCGAGGGTGAGACACGAGCAGACGATCGAGGTGCGGGTGGCCGTCGCGGCCGCCGGGGTGGTGGTGCTGCTCGTTCCGGCGGCGCTCATCGGGGTGTTGATCCTCGGGGACGTCGGATGGCTTCACCGTTTTGATCTGCACGTGACCGCTGCCGGGCACGGCTGGGCGCTCCGGCATCCGGCGTGGGTGCGGTTCATGCAGGTGTGGAGCCTGGTCTTCGACCCGAACTCGTGGCGGGTCGCCGCGCTCCTGCTCGTGATCTGGCTGGCCCGGCGTCGTGCCTGGCCGCTCGCCGTGTGGGTCGCGGTCACGATGACGGCCGGTGGGGTGCTCGGCGTGGTCCTCAAGCTGCTCGTCGGACGGCATCGACCCGACCTGCTCGACCCGGTGGCGCGGGCGTCCGGCTACTCGTTCCCGTCCGGGCACGCCCTCAACAACGCGTTGGCGGCGAGCGTCTTCCTCCTCGTACTGTTGCCGGTCTTTCCGAGGAAACGGGCATTTCTGTGGGCCGGTGCGATCGTCATCCCGCTGATCACGGGCCTCAGCCGGATCGGCCTCGGCGTCCACTGGACCAGCGACGTCGTGGCGGGCTGGCTGCTGGGCGTGGCGGTGACCGCGGTGACCGCCTGGGCCTATCTGGGGTGGGAGGCAGGCTTAAGAAGATCGTCGGCCGGGTAGAGCCTGCGCCATGTCCGCGGCCTACGCACTCCCGATACTCAAGCGCATCATTGTCCCGACCGCGGTCCTGCTCCTGGCGATGATCGGGCTCGGGCTGCTGATCACCAAGGTGCTGGAGCAGGACTGGCCGTTCACGGTCGAGGACGGCATCAACCGCGGCTTCGCGGCGCACCGCACCGATCCCGCCAACTTCGTCACCATGATCGGCAGCTTCATCGGCAGCACGCCGTGCATCGTCGCGGTCACCGCGGTCGTCGCGTTGATCCTGCTCAAGACCCTGCACCGGTGGCGCGAACCGCTCTTCCTCTGCGCCGTGGTCAGCGCCCAGGCCCTCGTCTTCCTGTTCACCACGCTCGCCATCGACCGCCGGCGCCCGGCCGTCCACCACCTCGACGACTCGCCGCCCACGTCGAGCTTCCCGTCCGGCCACACGTCGGCCGCGACCGCGCTCTACTGCGGCCTCGCCCTGGTCCTGGCCCTGCAGATGCGCCGCACCTGGGCGAAGGCGCTGTGCTGGCTGCTCGTCGTGTTCCCGCTCTACGTGGCGATCTCCCGCCTCTACCGCGGCATGCACCACCCGAGCGATGTCACGGCCTCGTTCCTCAACGCGGCCGCCTGCATCACGATCATGGCTTTCGCGATTCTCCTCAGGCCTTGGCCAACTCCTCGAGCGTCGCTCGCGCTCCGCTGGAATGCAGAGAGTCCAAGACCTTCCCGTACGCCGTGACAAAGCGCTCGTTGTCCACCAGATCTCCGAACAGTTCCCGGTTGGAGATGAACGCCAGCGGCTCGGACCGTTGCCGCCGGGCGAGCGGGACCAGGGTGTCCTTCAGCTGGTCGACCACGTCGATCGGCGCACCCTGCTCGTCGACGCCCTCGGCGTAGCGGGCCCAGGACGCCACCACCGCGGTGGCCCGCAGGATCTCGCCGCCGGTGTCCAGATTGTGGCGGATCACCGGAAGCAGCCACTTGGGGATCCGGTCCGAGCTCTCCGCACACAGCCGGGCGACCGTGTCGCGCACCTGGGCGTTCGAGAACCGTTCGATCAGCTGCAGCTGGTACTCGGCCAGGTCGACGCCGGGCACCTCCTCCAGCGTCGGGGTCGCCTCCCGCCGCATGTACGTCAGCAGGAAGTCGGCGAACAGCGGGTCCTGCGCCACGTCGTGCACCAGCCGGTAGCCGGCCAGCCAACCGAAGTAACAAAGCCCCTGGTGGGAGGCGTTGAGAAGGCGGAGCTTCATCAGCTCGTACGGCTCGACGTCGGGCACCACCTGCACCCCGGCGTCCTCGTACGGCGGGCGGCCCAGCCCGAAGCTGTCCTCCAGAACCCACTGGGTGAACGGCTCGCACACCACGGGCCAGCCGTCCTCCACCTCGTACGTCGTGCGGACCGTCTCCCGGTCGTCGTCGGTCGTGACGGGCGTGATCCGGTCGACCATGCTGTTGGGGAACCGCACCTCCTCGGCCATCCAGGTTGCGAGCGCGGGGTCACGCAACCGCGCGAAAGCCACGAAACTGCGCCGGGCCGCGTCTCCGTTCCCCTGAATGTTGTCGCAGCTCATGATCGTGAACGGCGGCACCCCCCGCTCCCGCCGCCGCTGCAGAGCGGCCGTGATCAGCCCGAACGTCGTACGCGGCCGGTTGCTCTCCAGAAGGTCGTGCTGGACGTCCGGGTTCTCGGCCATGAACTCCCCGGTGACCGCGTTGAAGTTGTACCCGCCCTCGGTCACGGTCAGCGAAACGATCCGCACCTCGGGCGAAGCCATCTTCTCCACCACGGCATCCGGATCGTCCGGCGCGTACAGGTACTCCTTGATCGACCCGATCACCCGGGCCTCTAGCGTCCCGTCGGGCGCCTTGGCGACGAGCGTGTAGAGCCCGTCCTGCGCCGTCAGTACGTCCCGCATCCGCTGGTCGGCCGGCATCACCCCGACCCCGCAGATCGCCCAGTCCAGGGCCTTGCCCTCGCCCATCAGCCGGTCCAGGTACATCGCCTGGTGGGCCCGGTGGAACCCACCCACCCCGAAGTGCACGATGCCGGTGCGCAGGGCGCCCCGGTCATAGTTCGGCGTGGCCAGCCCGTCGGGCAGCGACGACAGGTTCTCGGCGTTGAGGCGCAGCATGTCGGAGTCCTCCCTGCGGTGGATCGGGGATCACCTCAGCATCGCACCCAACCCGGCAGCCCACCGGTGCCCGACTTCCACAAACTTTTTACCGCCGAGGTCACCGCCCTTTTACCGCCGAGGTCACGCCCTTTTACCGCTGAGGTCAGCCCTTTTACCGCCGAAGTCGTCGCGCTCAGCGGCAATCACCGTCACCTCGGCCGCCGGCCCGACACGGCGCCGTCTCCATGCGTCGACCAGATCCGCCAGACACCGGCCTTCTCCGCTGCCCGGAAAGCGGCTCCGCCGTCGAAGCTGTCTCCTCGCAGGTTTCCGGGCCGATCGACTACTCCTGCGCCTCGGCGTTCCCGGGCATTCGGCTTCGGCGCTTCGTGCGGTGAGGTGATCTCGGCGGGAGGTGCGGGCCCGGCTTGAGCAATACGGGCATTCTTGGCAGTTCGGATGCCGCTGGATACATGGTGTCGACAGACGACGGTGGTTATTTCCTTGCTGAGATCACCTTAATGAGCGCCTTTGTCCGCAGCACATGAGGATGTTGATTTCACCGTTCCGGTGTTTCGGTTACTGCGAATTCTGGCGTCTTCCGGCTCTGACATCGCCCTACGCGGATCCAGGAGAATTCATTTATGCGGCAGCTTCAGTTGTTTACGTCGGCGCAATTGGCGGTGATGCGCGATCGGACCGCGCGTCGCAATTACTCGGAGGAGGCGGAAGCGTTTCGTCGTGAACACGAGAGGCACCGCGCGTGGGGACTAGCGCGTCGGCATGCCGAGAAGCTTCGGCGGGTCCGTGGTGGTGAGGATGGTTCGCGGGATCGGGTCGTGAGCGGGCAGCGCCTGCCACCGGCCGCGGCCCAGACTGTCGCGTCTTCGCCGACCTTGGCCGGGCGCGTCTCGGCTGCGCGGGTCATGGCCCCAGCAGACACGGGCGGACAGGCTTCGCTAGAAGGAAGTCCAGCAAGCCGAACCGTCGCCGAGTCAGTGGCGGTCGAGTCAGTGGCGGTCGAGTCAGTGGCGGTCGAGTCAGTGGCGGTCGAGTCAGTGGCGGTCGAGTCAGTTGCAGTCGGGCCAGTTGCAGTCGAGCCGGTTGCAGTCGGGCCAGTTGCAGTCGAGCCGGTCACCGGCGCCCAGACCATCAGCACCCGGACTGCAGTCAGGTTCGTTGCAGAAGGCGCGCGGCGGTCGGCTGGATGCCCGAGGCCCGCAGCAGCCAGGCCCATTGCACCCCAGGCCGGGCATAGCCGAGCCCGTCGTGGCTCAGCCGGTCGTGGCTCGGCCGGCCGCAGGCAGCCTGGCGGTGTTGAAGCCGGGTACATCCGGGCACGCTGCAGCTGGGCAGCGTGTAGCCCGGCAGTCTGCAGGTGTACAGCCCGCGGGTAGATCGGGTACAGCCGTGGGGGCCGTCGCTGGGCTCAGCGTGGTCGAGTTCGGCGTGGCCGCGCGCGCCGTGGCCGAGTTGGTTGCGCTTGAGCCGGGTGTGGCTGGCCCCGCCGCGCCCGAGGCCACCGCCGACGAGTCGGGCGCAGCCAGACTGGGTTGCGGCCAAGGCCACCGCCGACGAGCCGAGCGCAGCCAGACTGGGTGCGGGCGGGCCGGATACGGGCGGGCTGGGTGCGGGCGGCCCGGATGAAGGCAGGGCGGGGCTGGGTTGGGTGCGGCCTGGGTGCAGGCGGGCTGTGTGCGGGCGGGCCGACGAAGGCACGGGCGCGGTAGGGCTGTGTGCGGGCGGGCCGACGAAGGCACGGGCGCGGTAGGGCTGTGTGCGGGCGGGCCGACGAAGGCACGGGCGC
>DASWRZ010000117.1:0-7036 GCA_036402935.1 Actinoplanes sp. | reverse complement strand
TGACCTTGGTGTTGGACAGCAGCCGCTCGTCGTACCGGGTCGTGATCCTCCCGTCGTCGGAGATCACGTAGAGGCTGAGGTGCGGCCGCCGGGGCGGGGTCAGTCTCCGTCGGGACTGAGCATCCTGGGGACCGTGCGTCGGGGACGGTCGCTGGAGGTTGGGCGTGGGCCACGCCGTCGCCGACGCTATCAGGCGTACTCGTTGCCTACCAAGGCCATTCGGCCGCCAGATCCTCGACCCGTTCTCCGGGCCGGACGACGAAGACGGTGCCGGCCGAGTCGTCGAAGACGAGCTGCGGGCCGGCGCTGGGTGCCAGCGCGCACATCGCGGCCAGCACCGCTTTGGTGGCCGGCTTGCGGAACGAAGTGCCCTCGATGGCGGCGTCGGTGGACAGCGGCTGATCCGGGCTGCCGTAGCCGATCGCGGTCAGACTCACCTCGCCGAGATCGAGGCCGCCGGTTCGCGAGCAGACACCCGGATCCGGGCACTCGGCCAGCAGCGGCACCGTCTCCGCGTCGGTGACCTCGAACCAGGCCGAGCCGTGGCAGCCGGCCGCCCGGAAGGCCGCGAGCACGGTTTGCGTCGAGGGCAGCGGCATCGGACCGGGCAGGTGCTCGGGAACGCCGCGCTTCTGGGGTGCCGAAGCGGTCCATTCCAGGATCTCGCCGGCGGCCGGGCTGGACAGCGGGACGGTATGCATCCACCAACTCACTGCGGCATCTTGCCATCGACCGAGGCGACTCGGGGAGTACCCCCGAGGCCCGACCTCCGGGGAAAGCCTGAGCCCTTACCCCGGCAGGCGCGGCCCGGCCGAGCGCTGAGCGGCCATCCACTCCTCGACCTCGGCCGACGAGCGCGGCAGGCCCTCGGACAGGTTGCGGCAGCCGTCGGCGGTCACGAGCACGTCGTCCTCGATGCGGACGCCGATGCCGCGCAGTTCCTCGGGCACCAGGTCGTCCTCCGGCTGGAAGTAGAGACCCGGCTCGACGGTCAGCACGAAGCCCTCGGCGATCGTGCCGTCGCGGTAGTTGTCGTTGCGCGCCTTCGAGCAGTCGTGCACGTCGATGCCGAGCATGTGGCCGAAGCTGTGCAGCGTCCACCGGCGGTAGATCGTGCTCTGCTCGCTCATCGCCTCGTCGACCGAGACCGGGAGCAGCCCCAGGTCGTGCAGGCCCTCGGCGAGCACGCGCATGCACGTCTTGTGGATGTCCTTGTAGAGGACGCCCGGCTTGACGAAGTCGATGCCGGCCTGCTGCGACGCGTGGACGATGTCGTAGACCTGGCGCTGCAGCGGCGTGAACTGCCCGGACACCGGCACCGTGCGGGTGACGTCGGCGGTGTAGAAGTTGTTGCCCTCGACGCCCATGTCCATCAGGAGCAGCTCGCCCGGCTTGGTCACGCCGGTGTTGCGCACCCAGTGCAGGATCGTCGCGTGCGCGCCGGCGCCGACGATCGAGCCGTAGCCGACGTCGTTGCCGTCGTGCCGCGCGCGCAGGCCGAAGACGCCCTCGAGCAGCCGCTCCTTGACCGCGCGGTCGGCCGGCAGCACGCGCGCGACGTCTTCGAAGCCGCGGACGGTCGCGTCGATCGCGTCCTGCAGCTGGGCGATCTCCCACTCGTCCTTGATCAGCTTGAGCTCGGAGATGGTCCAGGCCAGCTCGCGGTCGCGCGGCTTCTCGCGGTCGGGCTCGTAGGCCAGGATTGCCCGGTCGACGTTGGCGTCGAAGCCGCGCAGCACCCGGGCGCGGCCGGGCGCGGTGTGGGCCAGGACCGGGCCGAGCTGGCCCAGCGGAGCGGTGTCGATGCCCAGCTCGGTCGACTTCTCGGCCAGGGTGTTGGTGCGCCCGATCCACAGCTCGCCGTCGCGGCTGCGGAAGAACGCGTCGGTCTCCTTGGAGTTGCGCTGGCGGGTGAAGAGCACGGCGTCGTGGCCGGAGCCGCTCGGGCGCATGACCAGCACCGAGTCGGGGTCGCGGTCGCCGGTCAGGTAGACGAAGTCACTGCCCGGCCGGAACGGGAAGTCGGTGTCGTTGGCCCGCACCTTCTCGCCGCCGCTCGGAATGATCAGCGTCTCGCCCGGGAACGCGTCGGAGAGCGCGGCCCGCCGCTTCGCGTAGTTGGGCACCTCGGGAACGGGCGCGACGGCCAACGGGTCCTCGCGCCAGCCGCTGCGCATGAACTGCAGGAACGCCTCGGGGAAGTCGGGGTCGTGTGACTCCGTCTTCGGCTGCTCGGCCATGATGTGTTTTCCCTCCCGCTGCTTCGACCGCTCCCGACGTTACCGCCTGGGTCCGACAAAGCGGAGACCGCCCAAGATCAAAGGTCCGATCAAAGGGTCAGGCAGGCGGCACGGGCGCCGGCGGTGCCGGCGACGCCCATTCCCGTACGCGTCGTCCCGGCGTGGATGACCAGCGAGCGCGGCGGCGCCTGGGGGTCGAACGCCCAGTTCACCTGGCTGACCGCGGTGCCGGCCCCGGCCCCGTCGGCGAGGAAGTCGAGCCATACCTCGTTGTCCTGGTTCGCGTACGACGGGTCGACCGACGGCGTCTTCGGGTCGTGCCGGTTCTGGTAGTGCGGTCCGGCGGCGTCCGGCATCGCGGCGCACGGCTGGGTGTGCAGATGGGCGCCGTACGGTCGCCGCGGCACCATTCCCGCGACCGTGAGTCGCACGACCAGCCCGGTGGGCGTCCTGGTGATCGCGACCCGGGCCCGTGCGCCGGGCGGCACCACCGCGGGGTCGTAGGTGATCGCCGTCGAGCCGGCCCGATAGGGCTGGAACGTGCCGGTGGCGACCAGGCTGGGCCCGCCCGCCTCGGCCGGCAGCGGCTGCCCCGGGCTGGTCGCGCCGCCGCTCGGCCCGCCCTCGTAGCGGACCCACGTCGACGCCGTCCCCGAGCCGACCGGCTCGTCGGGCGAACCGACCGGGGTGGCGCTGCCGCACGCGGACAGGGCAAAGCATGCGACAAATGGGACAAAACGGCGAAGACGCATGGCCGAATCATGCCAAACAGCCCGGTGTCGGGCGAGCACTGGCGCTGCGCGTCCCCGGGCGGAAGGCTGTTCGCAGAAGATCCAGCCGGAGGAGCGACATGGGATACGCGGTGGTCATGGGCGAGGCGCTGATCGACCTGCTGGAGGCCGAGGCGGGCGGCGACCTGATCTATCGCCAGGCGATCGGCGGCGGACCGCTCAACGTCTCGGTCGGCGTGACCCGGTTGGGCGGCGACGGGCGCTTCGCGGGTTCGCTGAGCACCGACGTGCTGGGCGACCGGCTGGCCGCGTTCCTGCGGGACGCCGGGGTCGGCCTGGGCGCGGCCAAGCGGGTGACCGTGCCGACCACGCTGGCCGTGACCACGTTCGAGGGCGCCGACCCGACGTTCACGTTCTACGGCGAGCCGCCGTCCTACGCCCTGCTCACCCCGGACGACCTCGCGCCGGGCGTGATCGCGGGCGCGGACGTGCTCTACACCGGCTCGATCGCCCTGCTGCGCGAGCCGTTCCGGGATGCCGCCCGGGCCGCCTGGGCGACCGCCGGCCCGCTGCGCGTCTTCGACCCCAACGTCCGCCCGACGCTGCTGCCCGACGCCGCCGCGGTGGCCGCCCTGCGCACCCTGGTCGAGGAGTTCTTCGCCACCGCCGACCTGGTCAAGCTCAGCTCGGCCGACGCCGAGGTGCTCTACGACCGGGCCGTTCCGGCCGAGGCGGCGAGCCGGATCCTCGGCCTCGGCGCCCGCGCGGTCGTCGTGACCTGCGGTGCCAGGGGCGCCTACGTGGCGACCGCCGACGGCGCGACCATGCTCGACGCCCCTCGCGTCACCGCGATCGACGCCACCGGCGCCGGCGACTCGGTGATGGCCGCCCTGATCAGCCGCCTGCTGACCGGCGGCTTCCCGGCCGGCCTCGACGGCTGGCGGCGCAACGTCCGCTTCGCCCTCGCGGTCGCCGGCCTGGTCTGCGAACGCCCGGGCGGCGCCACCGCGATGCCGACCACCGACGAGCTCACCGCCCGCTGGGGCGCGCTCCTCCAGGACTGAACAGCCGTCCGGCCAGTTCGTCGATTCCAGGACTGAACCGCCGTCCGGCCAGTTCGTCGATCGCCACCACCGCTGCCCTACTGAGCCTGCGCCTTCTCGATGAAGCGCTGCCGGTCGAGCAGGGTGCGCTCGACCCGGACCTCGGCGATCGTCCGCTCGCCGTCGCGCACGACCACGTCGAAGGTCAGCCTGCGGCCGTCCACCTTGGCCAGGGTGGCGGTCGCCGTCACCGTGCGCCCGACCGTGGTCGGCGCCTTGTGCTCGACCTCGGCCCGGGTGCCGACCGTGGTGACCCCGCCCGGAATCTGCCGGGCGGTCGCGGCGACGGTGGCCGCCTCGGCGAGCGCCAGCACGCGCGGGGTGGCCAGCACCGGCACGTCGCCCGAGCCGACCGCCTGGGCCGTGTCGGCGTCGGTGACGGTCAACTCCACCCGGGCCACCATCCCCGGTGCGAACTCCGGAAGCTCCATGTCAGTGAGCTTAAGGCCCGACGGGGCGCCGCCAGAATGCGTCGTCGGCGGCCCCCTCGGTCGCCTCCTCGGCCGCCCCCTTGGCCGTCTCGGGAGGCGGCAACCGGTCGGTGACCAGCGGCGCCGGGCCACGGGCCAGCCGGGCCCGGGTGGCCAGCTGCTCGGCCAGCGCCCAGGCCTCGTGCACGTCGCGGTCGTGGGCGTGCCCGGAGCGGCCGCCGGCGGTGTCGGCGACGACCGTGGCCAGCCGGAACAGCCGCTGGATCGGACCCTGGACCACCCGCACGCTCTGCAGGCGCGCGTAGGGCACCAGGGTCGTCTCGCGGGTCAGCAGGCCCCAGCGCGACACGAACACCTCGGGAGTCAGCCCGACACCCATGTAGCGCAGCGCGAACGGGTGCCGCCAGCGGGCCCGGCCGGGCGGCGGGGAGGTGGCCAGCGTGGCCAGGTCGACCCCGGGCAGCACCTCGGCGACCAGGTAGCGGGCGGTGCCGAAGTCGCCGACCGGCAGCAGCCGGTCGGACCGCTTCTCGTCCCGCCCTTCCCGCCCGGCGAACCCGGCGATGTCGAGCCGGGCGTGCAGCCACTTCTGCGCCCGCCAGAGCAGCGGCCAGGTCAGCGACACCGACTGCACCCGGTTGAGCGGCACCACCTGGCTGCGCGTCTCGAGCAGCCCGTAGCGCACCAGGAGCCGGCCGCCGGGATCGCTCGCCAGCCGGAAGTCCCAGTCCTGCAGGACCCGGCGCACCGGCTGGAGGAGCACGCCGGCCATCGCCGTGATCGTGCTCGCGACGCCGATGAAGGACCAGGTCGGGGCCAGCGCGAACTGGGTGATCACGAACGCCACGCCGACCGGCAGCAGGATCGCCTGCGGCGTCAGGAGCTGGCTGATCACCAGGTCACGGTTGGCGACCCGGAGCAGCGGCCTTTCGAGAGCGGGCACGCCGGGTGCCGCCGCTTGCGCTCCGGCGATCGGTTGCGCTTGCGAGGACGTACGCCCGGCCAGCGCGAGAAGCCGCTCCCGCAGTGCCGCCGCGTCCCGTACGGTCAGGTAGGCCAGCGGAGCCTCGGTCTTGTGCCCGCCGACCACCTCCAGCCGAAGCTCGGCGAGGCCGGTGAGCTGGGCCAGCAGCGGCCGGCGCAGCTCCACCGACTGGAGGCGTTCGAGCGGGATCGCCCGGTTGCGGCGCCAGAGCAGCCCGTCCTGGATGCGCAGCTCGCGGCCGACCACGTGGTAACCGGTGTTGAGCCAGTTGACCACCGAGAACAGCACCACGAGCAGGGCCAGGCCGGCCACGACCAGGGTGAACTTCTCCAGGCCGACCTCGCGCAGCGTGTTCCAGCTCAGCGCGCCGGCGATCACGACGATCGACTTGAAGCCGTGCAGCACCGGACTCAGCGGGTGCAGCCGCCGCCGAGGTTCGGCCGGGTCGCCGGTGGTCACAGGCCCTCGGCCCGGTCCTCGCCGAGCGCGGTCAGGCGGTCGCGCAGGCGGGCCGCCTCGGCCGGCGGCAGCCCGGGCACCCGGGCGTCGGTGGCCGCGGCCGCCGTGTGCAGCTGCACGGTGGCCAGCCCGAACGCCCGCTCCAGCGGCCCCGCCGTGACATCGACGAACTGCATCCGCGCGTAGGGCACGATCGACAGCCGGCGCACCAGCAGACCGTGGCGGACGAGGAGGTCCTGGTCGCGCTCGGCGTAACCCCAGGCGCGCACCGCCCGCACCGTGACCCAGGCCCGCCAGATCGCATAGACCACGACGACCACCATGCCGGCCGGCCAGGCCCAGTAGGGCGTCAGCGCCCACCCGATGCCGAGCCCCGCGAGCAGCACGGCCGCGAACGTGGTGCGCGCGATCAGCTCCACAGTGATCAATTTGGGCGACACCGGCCGCCAGTCAACCGTGTCGGGCCACGGCTCGAGGGCATCGGCGGGGCCGGGCGCGGCGGCAACGGGCTGCTCGGTCACAGCGCCAGCCTAGGAGATGGGAGCGTCTGCCGCCGCACCGAAGGGCGCCACCTCGCGCAGGAAGCCCCGCACGTCGAGAAAGCCGCCCAGCGATTCACGATGCTCGTCGCAGGCCAGCCACGTCTTCCGATACTCCGGCGCGTGCAGCTTCGGATTGTTCCACCGCAGCTCCCACACCGCACCGGCCCGGCATCCCTTGGCCGAGCACTGCACCCCAGGCCCGTCAGTCACCACCCCAACATAGCCGCGCTCGCGAGCGAGCCCCGCACAGCCAGCACCCCAAACCGCAAGCGCCGCCTCTCGCTGTAGGCGCCGCCTCTCGCTGTAGGCGCCGGCTCTCGCTGTAGGCGCCGGCTCTCGCTGTAGGCGCCGGCTCTCGCTGTAGGCGCCGGCTCTCGCCGTAGGCGCCGGCTCTCGCCGTAAGCGGCGGCTCTCGCCGCAAGCGGCAGCTCCCACCGCAACCACCGCCCCGTGGGGGTCCGGGGGCTCGGCCCCCGGGTAGACATAACGAAGCCCCGGCCCGCGCAGTCCGCGGGCAGGGGCTTCGAACGAGATACGCGCTGGGC
>DASWRZ010000116.1:0-28699 GCA_036402935.1 Actinoplanes sp. | reverse complement strand
CTCAACCGGTTGCACGACACGCTGACGAGCGGCCGCAACGTGGCCGTGCAGGCCCTGAACGGCATGGGCGGCGTCGGCAAGACCCAACTGGCGCTGGAGTACGCCCACCGGTTCGCCGGCGAATACGACACGGTGTGGTGGGTACCCGCCGAGCAGTCCGAACTGATCGGCGACCACCTCGCCGGTCTAGCGACCATGATCGGCGCGGCTCCGGCCGGCGCCGCGACGCCCGCCGCGGTCGAGGCCCTCCAGGCTCACCTGCGTGGCAAGCAGCGCTGGCTACTGGTCTTCGACAATGCCGAGGACCGGGACCACCTGATCCAGTGGCTTCCCGACGGGCCCGGGCACGTGATCATCACGAGTCGAAGCCCGGCCTGGACCGGTGTCGCCCAGCCGGTCGACGTGGACGTGTTCACCCGCGACGAGTCCGTGACGCTGTTGCACACCCACCTGCCGCATCTCGACGACGGCGATGCGGTCCGGCTCGCCGACGCCCTGGGCGACCTGCCCCTCGCCATCGGACAGGCGGCCGACCTGCTCGCCCAGACCGGCCTCGACGTGGAGTCCTACCTGACCGAATTGGCCGAGCACGCCGCCAGGCTGCTCCAAGCTGACCGGCCTCCGGCCGGATACCCGATTCCTCTGGGCGCCGCGATCACCGTTGCCGCGCAACGCGTCGCCCGCGAGGACAAGCACGTTGGACAGTTGCTCGCCCTGTACGCGTATTTCGGCCCCGAACCGATCCCGACCGATCTCTTCACCGGTAACCCGAAACTGCTCCCCCGGTCGCTGGCAAGAATCGCACGACAACCCGTCGCGTTCGCCGGCATCGTCGCCCGGCTCGGCCGCTACGGCCTGGCGCGCATCACCGACAGCGGTCCCCAGCTGCACCGGCTCACCCAGGCCATCGTCCGGGACATCGATTCGAAGCCCAAGGTTCACCGTCGCATCGTCGAGCGGCTCCTGATAGCCGCCCAGCCCGACGACGGCCACACGCCCGCCTGGTGGCCCCGCTGGGCGCAGCTGCTGCCACACATCCTCGCCTGCGATCCCGCCGCGACCGACAACCGCGACCTCCGCGGGACCTGCTCATCAGCGGTATGGCACCTGCTCGCCCGCGGCGACGCCCACACCGCTCTACCCCTGGCCGAACACCTGCACAGCACCTGGAGTGACCGACACGGTCCCGACGACTTCATCACCATCACGGCCGCCGACACTCTCGCCTCCGCCTATCGGATGCTCGGCCGCTACCAGCAGGCTCGACGGCTCGACGAGGACAACGTCGCCCGGTTGCGGAGGATCCGGGGAGACAACCACCCCGACACTCTCATCGCGACCGGCAATCTCGCCGCCGATCTGCACCAGCTGGGGGACTTCGAACGGGCACGGGAGATGAACGAGGACAACCTGGCCCGGCGACGGCGAGTCCTCGGCGTCGACCATCCCGACACCCTCGGCGCGGCCAACAACCTCGCCGCCAACCTGCGCATGTCAGGGAAGTACGAGCGAGAGCGGCAGTTGTACGAGGACACTTTGGCCCGCCAGCGCCGGGTCCTCGGCGAAGATCACCCGCACACTCTCACCTCGGCCAACAACCTCGCTACCAGCCTGAATCAACTGCGGGAGTACGAACGGGCCCGCCAGCTGCACGAGAAGACTCTGGCCAAACGACAGCTGGTCCTGGGCGACGACCACCCCGACACCCTCATTTCAGCCAACAACCTCGCGAGTGACCTGCGTCAATTGAACGATTACGAGCAAGCACTGAAGCTGGACGAGGAAACTCTGGCACGGCGCCGGCGAGTGCTCGGCGAAGACCACCCGTACACCCTCCTCACGGCCGGCCACCTCGCGACCGATCTTCACCAGCTGGGAAGGTACGAAGAGGCGCTGGAGCTGGACGAGGACACTCTGGTACAACGGCGGCGAGTGCTCGGCGACGACCACCCGGACACCCTCGACTCGGCTTACAACCTGGCCCTGGACCTGGACACCCTCGGCCGGCCTGCCGAGGCCGAACAACTTCGCCGGAGTTTCAGCCGTCCTGGTCGGGCGGATTCAGGAGCATCTGGGGGCCGGCGCCGCGCGCGGCCAGCCGGTCCTTCGGGTTGATCAGGTTGCAGCGCTGCATCGACAGGCAGCCGCAGCCGATGCAGCCCGTCAGCTCGTCGCGCAGGCGCTCCATCAGGGTGATGCGAGCCTCGAGCTTGCGTCGCCAGTGGGCCGACAGCCGGGTCCAGTCGGCCTTGGTCGGGGTGCGGTTTTCGGGCAGGGACGCCAGCGCCTCGCGGATCTCGTCGAGGGAGACGCCCACCTGCTGGGCGATCTTGATGAAGGCGACCCGGCGCAGTTCGCTCCGCTCGTACCGGCGCTGGTTGCCGCCGGTGCGGCCGGCCCGGATGAGGCCCTGCCGTTCGTAGTAGCGCAGCGCCGAAGGCGCGATGCCGGCGCGGACGGCGAAATCGCCGATGGTGAGCGTCTCCATCACAGACCCTTGAGTTGAAGTGCCCTTTAAGTTGCAGCCTATCCCCATGACGGTGATGACTGCTCCGACCGACCAGCTCCGGAGCCTCGTGCGGCGGATGACCGGAGACGAGAAGCACGCGCCCAGCGCGCACTCGACACTCGACGTGCTCTGGGTGCTCTACGACAAAGTGCTGAGGATCCGACCGGACACAGTAGACGACCCCGGCCGCGATCGCTTCCTGCTTTCCAAGGGCCACGGGCCGGCCGCCTACTACGCGGTGCTGGCGGCCAAGGGCTTCTTCCCGGCCGACTGGCTCGACCGCCTCGGCGACTGGGACAGCCCGCTCGGCCACCACCCGGACCGCGTGCTGATCCCCGGCGTCGAGGTCGGCACCGGGTCGCTCGGACACGGGCTCGGCCTGGCGGTCGGGACGGCGCACGGGTTGCGCGCCCAGGGTTACGGCGACAGCCGTACGTTCGTGCTGGTCGGCGACGCGGAGCTGGACGAGGGCTCGAACCACGAGGCGATCGCCTACGCGGCCGCGATCGGGCTGCCGCTGACCGCGATCGTGATCGACAACCAGTCGGCCACGCACGGCTGGCCGGGCGGGATCGCCTCCCGGTTCCCGGGCTGGGTCGCCGCGGTGATCAACGGCCGGGACCACGACGAGATCGAGCGCGCGCTGCGCATCCGCCACCATGACCGGCCCAACGTGATCGTGGCCGTCGTCGAGTCGAAGCGAGGCTGAGAACGATGCGAGAGACGTTTGTCGCGACCACTACCGACCTGCTCGACGAGGATCCGCGTACGGCCCTGGTGCTGGCCGACATCTCGGCCGACGTGTTCGTGCCGGCCATGCGGAGGCACCCCGACCGGGTGGTCAACGTGGGGATCCGTGAGCAACTGATGACCGGCGTCGCCGGTGGGCTGGCGTTGACCGGACTGCGGCCGTACGTGCACTCGTACGCGCCGTTCGCCGTCGACCGGGCGTACGAGCAGATCAAGCTCGACCTCGGGCACCAGGACGTCGGCGCGGTGCTGGTCAGCATCGGCGCCTCGTACGACGCGGCGGCGGAGGGCTACACGCACCAGGCGCCGGGCGACGTCGCGCTGCTGGACACGCTGGAAGGCTGGACCGTGCACGTGCCCGGCCACCGGGACGAGGTGCCGGCCCTGCTGCGGGCGGCCGCCCGGCACGACGACCGGGTCTACGTACGCCTGAGCGAGCAGGAGAACGCGCGGTCCTACCCGGACGCGGGCCGGTTGCGGGTGATCAGGCGGGGCGGCCCGCTGGTCGTCGCGGTCGGCCCGATGCTCGACCCGGTACTCGAGGCGACCAGGGATCGTGACGTCACGGTGGCCTACACCAACACTCCCCGGCCGATCGACGTCGAGGGTCTGCGGGCGCTCGCCGAGGGCGAGGTCGTGCTGGTCGAGCCCTACCTGGCGGGCACGTCGGCGCACCTGGTGCAGGCCGCGCTCTCCGACCTGCCGCACCGGGAACTGCACCTGGGCGTCGGCCGGCGGGAGATTCGGCACTACGGCACGTGGCAGGACCATGCCCGCGCGCACGGCCTCGACCCGGCCGGCCTGCGCAGGTCGATCGACGAGTTCCTCGGCTGGACCTGAACCCGAACGCGGGAGTTGTCCATCAGGCGGCGGCAACCGCGGGGCGGCGCACCGGCTGAGCAACGGCGGCCGGCGCGCTTCGCGCAGTCCGGGCCGGTGCCACCGCCCGCGGCGGGTGGAACAGGCCGCGAAGCAGCCCGTCGAAGTGCCAGATCGCATCCGGGTCGGTCAGCCGCATCCGGAACCGCTCGCGCACCCCGTCGACCGCGGTCGCCGCCACCTCGAGCGCCGACCGCGTGAAGTCGACGTTCCAGCTGACGTTGGTCAGATGGCGCAGGTTGGCGTTGAGGTGCAGCCGGAGCCGGTGGAGCACCCTGGTCTCCTGGGTCACCACCAGCCGGCGCTGGGTCAGCAGCAGGAGGAACTCCCCGGCCATCGGCGCCTCGGGGCGCAGGCAGCGGGCTACCAGCACGGTCGTGTCGTCCGGCTCGACGCAGCGGCGGAGGATCGGCATGTGCCGGCTGACGGTCGGGATGGCCACGCCGGCTTCGGCGGCGGCGGGGAGGAACGTACGGGAGAAGACGTCCATGTGGCGTTTAACGGTGGCCGGAGGGCGAAGCTGCGGGGGCCGGCGAATGAATGTCGAATTACAGCAGTTCGACAATCGTTGCGTTCGCCATTCCGCCGCCCTCGCACATGGTCTGCAGGCCATATCGGGTGTCGGTCTGTCGCATGTGGTGCAACATCGTGGTCATCAACCGCGCGCCGGATGCCCCGAGCGGGTGACCCAGGGCGATCGCGCCACCCCGCGGGTTCAACCGGGCCGGGTCGCCGCCGGTCTCGGCCAGCCAGGCCAGCGGCACCGGCGCGAACGCCTCGTTCACCTCGTACACCCCGATGTCGCTCAGCGCGAGGCCCGCCTTGCGCAACGCTTTCGCAGTAGCCGGGATCGGCGCGGTCAGCATGATCACCGGGTCGTCGGCCGCCACGACCGCGGTGTGCACGCGGGCCAGCGGCCGCAGGCCGTGCGACGCGGCGAAGGAAGATGTGGTCACCGCGAGGGCGGCCGCCCCGTCCGAGATCTGCGAGGCCGACCCGGCCGTGACCACGCCGTCGGCCTTGAACGGTGTCTTCAGCTCGCCCAGCTTGGCCGGCGACGTGTCCCGCCGGATGCCCTCGTCCTGCTTGACCCCGGCGACCGGCTCGATCTCGGCGTCGAACTCGCCCGCGTCCTGCGCCCGGGCCGCCGCCGCGTGGCTACCGAGCGCGTATTCGTCCAGCTGGGCACGGCTGAAACCCCACCGCGCCGCCATCATCTCGGCCCCGGCACCCTGGTTGAACTCGTGCACGCCGTAGCGGGCGAAGATCGAGGAACCGTAGGGGTCGGCGCCGGCCGCGCTGGAGCCCATCGGCACCCGGGTCATCGACTCGACGCCGCCGGCCACCACCAGGTCGGCCTGCCCCGAGATCACCGTCGCGGCGGCGAAGTGCAGCGCCTGCTGGCTCGACCCGCACTGCCGGTCGAGCGTGCTGCCGGGCACCGACTCGGGCCAGCCGGCGGCCAGCACCGCGTTGCGCCCGATGTTCCACGACTGCTCGCCGACCTGCGACACACAGCCCCAGATCACGTCGTCGACGTCGGCCGGGTCGAAACCGGCCCGCTGCTCGAGGGCCCGCAGCACGTGCCCGGCGAGATCGACCGGGTGCACGCCGGCCAGGCCACCCTTGCGCCGGCCGACCGGAGTCCGGACCGCGCCGACGATCACCGCATCAAGCATTCCTCGACGGTAACCGGTTTGCCATAGTGATCGGATGCAGTGGCGCATCAAGCCGGTCCTGCCGGTAACCAAGGGGATGGGCGCGGTCGCGGTCGTCGTGCTCGCGGTCGCTTTCGCCGGGCGTGACCCGATCCGCTGGGCGCTGGCCCTGGTGGTCGGCGGCATGCTCGCGATCTGGGCGGTGCGCGATCTCATCGCGCCGGTCCGCCTGGCGGCGGACGCCGGCGGCATCACGGTGATAACCGGGTTCGCTCGGCGCCGGCACCTGCCGTGGGCTCAGATCGAGCGCGTACGCGTCGACGTGTCGAGCCGCCGCGGCCTGCGCAGCGAGCTGCTCGAACTGGACGCCGGCGAGTCGATCTTCCTGTTCAGCGCACACGAGCTGGGCGCCCTGCCCGAGGAGGTCGCCAGCGCCCTCGGCGACCTGCGCACCACTTGACTGGGCCGCGACATCGCTGACTGAGCAGGGACGCCTTAACTGAGCAGGGACATCGTGCGGGCCACCGAGGCCACGATCAGCACCACCACGACCAGGCCGCTGCCGATCGCCTGGAACAGCGTGCGCCGGTTGGCCGGGGCGTACGCCATGATGAGCGCCACGATCCCGCCGACCAGCAGGCCACCCAGGTGCCCGGTCTTCGAGATGCCGGGGATCGTGAAGGTGATGATCAGGTTGACCACGAGCAGCGGAATGAGCTGGGCGATCTGCAGTCCGAGCCGCCGGTTGATCACCACCGCGGCCAGGAACAGTCCGAAGATCGCGGTCGAGGCGCCGGCCGACTCCTGACGGGGCGAACTGAACAGGTACGTCACCACGTTGCCGCCGAACCCGGCGATCAGGTAGAGGGCGGTGAACCGGACCGGGCCGAGCGCCGACTCGAGATAGCGCCCCAGCTGCCAGAGCGCCCACATGTTGGTGGCGATGTGCAGCAGTCCGTAGTGCAGGAACATCGCGGTGATCAGGCGCCACCACTCGCCGGCCGCGACGCCGTGCATCGGGCCGCCCAGGGTGTAGGACGCGTAGCCGATCACCGAGCCCCAGCGGGTGACCGAGGTGTCCGAGCCGAGCAGGCTGCCGAGGCCGCCGCTCGAGCCGCCGAACAGCGCGCCGGCCCCGCCGGCGATCGTCGACGCGACCATGACCAGCACGTTGATGCCGATCAGCGTGCGAGTCGCATAGGCCGCGCGGCCGACTCCGCTCCCGCCGAAGGCGGTGCGGGCCGGCCGCTGCGTCTGCTTCCCCTGCGCCACGCACTCCGGGCACTGGTGGCCGACCGACGCCTCGTTCATGCAGTCGGGGCAGATCGGACGATCACATCGCGTGCATCGGACGTAGGTATCCCGGCCCGGGTGCCGGTAGCAGACCGGAGCCGTGGAGGGCGCCTCGCTCATGGCGTCAAAGGTACGTCACCCGGCTAAGCGCGCTCGATCTCCACGCGCTCGACGACGACGTCCTCGCGGGGACGGTCGCCGGGACCCGTCGGCGTGGTCGCGATCGAGTCGACGACCTTGGCCGACTCCTCGTCCGCGACCTGGCCGAAGATGGTGTGACGACGGTTCAGGTGCGGGGTCGGGCCCACCGTGATGAAGAACTGCGAGCCGTTCGTGCCCGGCCCGGCGTTCGCCATCGCGAGCAGGTAGGGCCGGTCGAACTGCAGCTCCGGGTGGAACTCGTCGCCGAACTGGTAGCCCGGCCCACCGCGGCCGGTGCCGGTCGGGTCGCCCAGCTGGATCATGAAACCGGCGATGACCCGGTGCGAGATGGTGCCGTCGTAGTACGGCCCTGACCCCTTCTGACCGGTGCGCGGGTCGGTGTACTCCTTCGTGCCCTCCGCAAGCTCCACGAAGTTGCGCACGGTCGCGGGCGCGTGGTCCGGGAAGAGCTGCAGCCGGATCGGGCCGTGGTTGGTGTGCAGGGTGGCGTAAAGCTTCTCGGCCACGGGTACTCCTGTCTGTGTCGCGGTCGCCGCTCCGTTCTGCCGGAGGGGCGATGGGACAGTTCTTTACAGTTCGGATCCTCCCCCATGTGCCTGATCCGGCAGCGCGGGGGTACCGGTAGAAGGCAACATGGCGTGGTAGGAAAACCACAGGTGGTAGGAAAACCACAGGAGGTGGGGCACTGGTGTTCACAACGATGCGTCGTAAGAGCCGCAGCCGGCGGATGAAGAACGAGCTCGGCCAGAGCGTTGACCACTTCAAGCGCGCGGCGTCGCTGGCGGCGCAGGAAACGAGCGCGACGGTCGGCCCGAGGCTGAACGCCGCCGTCGACCGGGTGCAACCCGCCGCGGTCAAGGCCAAGGACGCGGCCTCGAGCGGCTGGGACAGCGCCCTGGCAACGATCACCCCGCTGGTCACGGCGGCCACGGACAACGTCCGGCAGACCGGCAAGGTAAGCAAGCGGCAGGCCCGCAAGGCCGCCAAGGAGAACGACAAGAGGGCGCGCAAGCTGCAGAAACGCGCCAACAAGGCGATCGGCCGCAAGCAGCGCAAGGGCCGTGGGTCGAAGATGCTCGGCCTGGCGCTGATCGGCACCGCCGTGGGCGTCGGTGCGGCGTACGCCGCGAAGCGTCGCAAGACCGCGCAGTGGGATGAGTACGAGCCGGCCGCTCCGATCGGCACCGCGCAGGTCGTCGGGACGGACGACGCCGCGTTCGAGCCGACCGAGCCGCCGACGCCGACGTCGCCGAACGGCACCGCCTCGGACACCACGCAGCGCAGCCCCCGGTAAGCGCAGTCCCCGGTAACAGCACGGGCGTACGAAAGAGGCGGGCGCCGACATCGGCGCCCGCCCCGGACGCCGTGTCTTTCTAATTAGCCCTGAGGACTAATTAGCCCTGAGGATCGGTGCGCCGGGCCTGCGCCGGGTCGAGTGAGGGACCGCGCGGAAGCAGCGAGACCAGCTGGGACGGCACGTTCTGCGGCTTGACGCCGCTGTAACCCAGCTTGGTCAGCAGATCGCCGCCGGCCAGCGTGTAGAGCCGCCCGGTGTCGGTGACCACACCGACCGTGCCGCTGCCCGGCGGGGCGGTGGCCGACGCCGAGGCCACCACCACCGCACCCCGGCCGCGCGCCACGTGCACGAGATCGGCGCGGTTGGTCTCGGCCGCCGCCGGGACCCCGGCCACGGCCACGCCGGTCGGCGGGTGGGGGTCGACGCGTACGCCGTCACCGGTCCCGGGGTCGACCGGCAGCGTCATGCAGACCCGGGTCGGCGCGTCGGTGAACAGGGCGGGCACGTTCTGCGGCAGGCCGTTGGGGTCGTTGGCGTCGCTGAGCTTGGTGCGCGAGCCGGGCAGCTTGACGAAGTCGGCTCCGATGTCGAGCGCGGCCCCGCCGGCGGCCGTCTGCAGGAGCCGGGCCTGCAGCGGAGTCACGCTGGCGATGCCGTCCGGCATGATCACCCCGAACCCCTCGCTGCTGTTCTTGACCAGCTGGCCGGCTTCATAGTGGCCGAAACGGGTCGATTCTCCGGACCGCGGCACCACGGGCGCCCGCAGGTCGGGGCCGGCCGGCACCGCGTTGATCCAGGCGGCGGAGACCTTCCACGGCGTCTGGGGGCCGTACCCGAGCGCCCGGAGCGTGTTGTCGAACCCGATCTCGGGCACCTGGAAGCGCCGGTTGCCATAGACCAGGAAGATGTTCTGCCCCGGGTCGACGACCAGCAGAGCCTTGTCGGCCTTGGCGGCGACCGTGCCGTCGGTCAGCCGGTCTCCGACCAGCAGCGTGCTTTCCGGATTTGCGCCCGGACCGTTGTTGTCGGTGCAGACCGACCAGCGGTCGGTGATCAGGTCGCCGGTCGCGGGCAGCGAGTCGGGCGCGTTCGGAATGCCGAGCGGGGCGCCCAGCTGCACCTTGGCCAGCTTGTCGGAGGCGACGCTGACCAGCTTGGGCGTCTGGCCGGAGCTCAGCAGCAGGCCGGACGAGTAGTTGAGCACCGGGTGCAGCTTGCCGTCGGACTGAAGGTAGACGAACCGGGCGCCGGTGCCCTTCTCCTGGAAGACCACGGTGGGGTCGTCGGGGTCCACAGTGTTTTGGCCGGTGAAGATGCCGTAGAGCCCGGCCGCGCCGACCGCGATCGCCGCGATCAGCAGGCTGACCAGGGCCGTCGTGCCGGCCCGGCGCAGTGGCGAGCGGGACGGATCGGGGTCGTGCGTGACGAGCGCGGCCACCACCCGCTGCAGCGAGTATTGATAGCTGTGGAGCTGGTCCTGACGCGACGGCACCAGCTCACTCTAGGTGCATGCGTCGATGGGCTGGTGCCCCGCGTCAGAGCCAGCCGTTGCGGCGGAAGGCCCGATAGAGCAGCACCGTGATCACCAGCAACACGGTCCAGAACGCGGGATAGCCGTAGACCCAGTCGAGCTCGGGCATGTGCCGGAAGTTCATGCCCTCGATGCCGGCCGCCGCGGTCCAGACCGTGGCGATGCCGGCCCAGGCGGCGAACTTGCGCATGTCGTTGTTCTGGTCGACGGTCACCTGGGCCAGCCGAGCCTGCAGGATCGAGTTGAGCAGGTCGTCGTAGGACGAGACCTGCTCGACCGTCCGGGTCAGGTGGTCCTGCACGTCGCGGAAGTAGCGCCGGATCTCGTTGGGCACCAGGCCGCTCTGCTTCGACGCGATGGCCGCGAGTGGCCGCTGGAGCGGCACCACCGCGCGGCGGAACTCCACCAGTTCCCGCTTCATCTGATAAATCGCCTGGATCGGGCTGCCGGCGTCGCGGGAGAAGACGCTCTCCTCGATGATGTCGAGGTCGGCCTCGATCTGGTCGGCCACCTCGAGATAGAGGTCGACCACCCGGTCGGTCACCGCGTAGGCCACCGCCCACGGACCCTGCTCGAGCAGAACACCGCGCTCGGTCTCCAGGTTGTGCCGCACCGGGCCCAGTTCGGACGCGTCGCCGTGCCGGACCGTGATGACGAACCGCTCGCCGATGAAGATCATCATCTGGCCGGTCTCGACCACCTGCGAGGTCTCGGTGAGCTCGCGGTGGGGCACATAGCGGGCGGTCCGCAGGACGAGGAAGTGGACCGGGCCGAACTGCTCCAGCTTGGGCCGCTGCTCGGCCTTGACCGCGTCCTCGACGGCGAGCTCGTGCAGGCCGTACGTGCGGGCGATGGCCGCCATCTCCTCCTCGCTCGGCTCGTGCAGACCGAGCCAGACGAACGCGTTCTCCCGCTCGCCGGCGACCGCGAGCGCCGCGTCGGGGGTGTACTCACCCTCCAGGCGTTTGCCGTCGACGTAGACGCCGCAGTCGACGACCGCGCTGCCGGTGTGCAGGCCCGCGCCGGCCCCCCCCTCGCGCACGGCGGTGCCGAGGAAGCGGGTCATCGCGCCGGCGAAGGCCCGCGACAGCGGCCTGGTCCGGCTCCAGCTGTTTTCGCGCTCCGCCACGACAACCTCCCCCACCCGACGACGAGCCCGCATGAGGCTACTTCACGGCCGGTGCGGCGCCGGGCAGGCTCAGCAATCCCGCCCGGCGCCGGAAAAATCAGGCACGAACCTCGTCAATGGCCTCGGCCAGACGGCGTACGCCCTCGTCGATCTGGTCGACGGTGACGGCCGAATAGGCCAGGCGAACCGAGTTTTTACCGCCATCGATCAGGAAGTCGCTGCCCTTGACGATCGCGACGCCCTTTTTCATGGCGGCCGGGAACAGCTTGTCGACGTCGACGTCGGCCGGCAGGTCGATCCAGAGGAAGTAGCCACCGTCGGGCTCGGTGAAGGTGGCGCCCGGGATGTGCTTGCGGATCGACTCGCCGAGGACCCGCACCCGCTCGCCCAGTGCGGTGCTCACGGTCTGGATCGAGCGATCGATGTCGCCCGAGACGCAGAACTGGTGAACGATCGCCTCGGAGACCATGCCGGGCGAGATGTAGAGGTTGGTGGCCTTCTTGGCGATCGCGTCGATCAGCGCGGCCGGGCCGACCAGGTAGCCCACCCGTACGCCGGGGCAGACGGTCTTGGTGAAGCTGGAGGCGTGGACGACCGTGTTCTCGGTGTCGAGCGAGAGCATCGACGGGAGCTTCTCGCCGCGGAAGCGGATGTCCGCGTACGGGTCGTCCTCGAAGATCGTGAAGCCGAACTCGACGGCGAGCGCGAGCAGGGTGCGACGCTTCTCCTCGGACAGCGTGATGCCGGCCGGGTTCTGGTAGTTCGGGATGATGTGCGCGATCTTGGGGCGTAGGCCGGACTCGAGCAGCGCGCGCAGCTCGACCACGTCGATGCCGTCGGGCTGGAGCGTGACCTGGTGCACCTTGGCGCCCAGCTGCTGCAGGCTCAGCAGCGTGCGGTCGTAGGTCGGCTTCTCGACCACCACGTCGTCGCCCGGCTGCACGAGGTGGTTGAAGAGGAAGGCGTCGGCCTGCAGGGAACCGTTCGTCACGATGACCTGATCGGCCGAGACGCCGTGCTTGTCGGCGATCCACTTGCGCAGCGGGACATATCCGACGGAGGTGCCATAAGCGGTAATGCCGGCCGGGTCGGCGTCGAACGCGCGCACGGCGGCGGCCTTGAGGCCCTCGACGTCGATGATGTCCAGCGACGGAGCGCCACGGGCGAAGGAGATCAGCTGCTCAGCGGTCATGGCGTCCAGCTTACGAGCCGCCTCTGTAGAATATTTCGGCGCCCGCGCGGGTCCAGTAGGCAAGACAACGACAGCTATCCTCGCGGGGCACCCTTGTGCGCGCCCCTCGATAGGAGTCTTACCCCATGATCGGTCTTGTGCTCGCGGCCGGCGCCGGCCGGCGCCTCCGCCCATACACGGACACGCTGCCGAAAGCGCTGGTCCCCGTGGACGGAGACACGACGATCATGGATATCTCACTCCGCAACCTGGCCGCGGCCGGGCTGAGCGAGGTGACGATCGTCGTCGGCTATTGCGCCACTGCCGTCGAGGAGCGCGTCCCGGCTTTCCAGGAGAAGTACGGCGTCAAGATCAGCCTTGTGCACAACGACAAGGCCGAGGAGTGGAACAACGCGTACTCCCTCTGGCTCGCCCGCGACCACTTCGCGCGAGGCGCGTTGATGGTCAATGGCGACACCGTGCACCCCATATCGGTCGAGCAGACCCTCCTCGCCAATCGTGGGCCGAGCATTCTGCTGGCTGTCGACACTCTCAAGAAGTTGGGTGACGAGGAGATGAAGACTGTCTTCAGCAGAGACGGCCAACTCGCCAAAATCACAAAACTGATGGAGCCCGGCGACGCCCACGGGGAGTACATCGGCGCCAACATCATCGAGGCCTCGGCGGCGTCCGCGCTGGCCGACGCCCTCAAGACGACCTTCGAGCGCGACCCCGACCTCTATTACGAGGACGGCTTCCAGGAGTACGCCGAGCGTGGCGGCGAGGTCCGCCACGCGCCGATCGGCGAGGTCGACTGGGTCGAGGTCGACAACCACGACGACCTGACCAAGGCCCGGGGCATCGCATGCCGCTACTAGCCCGCAGCATCCAGACGCCCCTGCACATCGACGTCCGCCGGGGTGCCGTCGCCGATCTCGGGCGCATCCTGGCCGACGGGCGCATCTCGGCCGGCGGTGACGTCGCGGTCGTGGTCGGGCCGGGTCTCGGCGAGCGGGTCGCCGAGATGATCCGGCCGTCGCTCTCCTCGGCCGACGTCTTCACCACCACCGGCGGCACCCTCGACGCCGCGCTCGAGCTCGCGGCCAAGCTGCGCTCCCGGCAGTACGACGCGGTCGTCGGCATCGGCGGCGGCACCACGGTCGACACCGCGAAATACGCGGCCAGCCGCTGGGGCCTGCCGATGATCTCGGTCGCGACCAGCCTGGCCAACGACGGCATCGGCTCCCCGGTGGCCAGCCTGATCAACGACGGCATCAAGGGGTCGTACGGGGTGCACATCCCGTTCGGCGTGGTCGTCGACCTCGACTTCGTGGAGAACGGCCCGGAGCGGGTCAACCGCGGCGGCATCGGCGACGTGATCAGCAACATCAGCGCGCTCGCCGACTGGGAGCTGGGCCGCGAGGTCCGCAACGAACCGGTCGACGGCCTGGCCGCCTCGCTGGCGCGGATGGGTGCCGAGGCCGTGCTGGCCATGCCCGGCGACATGTCGGACGACGCGTTCGTGACCGTTCTCGCCGAGGCGCTGATCTCCAGCGGCCTGGCCATGGCGGTGTGCGGCAGCAGCCGGCCGTCCAGCGGCGGCTGTCACGAGATCATGCACGCGATCGACTCACTCTTCCCGGGCACCGCCTCGCACGGCGAGCTGGCCGGCCTGGGAGCGCTGTTCTGCACCTTCCTGCGCGGCGACGAGCCGCGGCTCGCCCAGATGTCCGGCTGCCTCGTGCGGCACCAGCTGCCACGGCTGCCGTCGGACGTCGGGCTCACCGATGACCAGTTCGTCGAGGCGGTCGAGTTCGCACCGCGCACCCGGCCGGACCGCTACACGATCCTGGAGCATCTCGCGATGTCTCCGAACGAGACCCGTCGAAAGCTGGCCGACTATGCCGACGCCATCGACAGCTGACCAGGGCCGCGGCGACAGCGCGGCCTTCGCCACCCGACCGCCGGCGGCCGAAAAGGCCGCCTCGGCGCCACCTTCACGTAATCCGACCGCGGCCGACTATTACGCCGTGAATCGCGGTGGCGGCCTGTTCAGCGAGGCACTGAGCCAGCGGATCGGCGCCCGCATCGCCCATGCCGCGCACCGGCGCCGCCTGGTACCGACCGTCCTCACGGTGGTCAACCTCGGCCTCGGGTGTCTGGTCTCGTTCGTCGTGGTGGCGGCGGCCGGACCGGTCGCCGACGGCAAGGTCTGGGCGTGGCCGATCGGCCTGCTCGCGCTGGTCGGCTGGCAGCTGGCGTACGCGTTCGACTGCTCGGACGGCCAGCTGGCCCGGGTGACCGGCCAGAGCAGCAGCGCCGGCGGCCGGCTCGACGTGCTGTGTGACGTCGCGGTGCAGATCGCACTGGTCTCGGCGGTCGCCGCCACCGCGAAGGCGCAGGTGCCCGACACCCCGGCCTGGTTGCTGGCGGCCTTCGCCGGCACCTGGATGGTCAACCTGGTCACCTCGGTGATGCAGCACGGCGACCAGGCCGCGAGCATGGTGACCAGCCGTTCACTGCCGGTGCGGCTGGTCAAGCTGGTCCGCGACTACGGTTTCGTGATCTTCCTGGCCGGTCTCGTGCTCACGGTCATGCCGCAGTGGACGATCTGGTTCGTCGGGCTCTTCACCCTGGTCAACGCCGGTTTCCTGGCCGCCAGCGTGGTCTTCACGGCCCGCGACGCGCTGAAGACGTAAAAAGGGCCCGGCGTTCGGCCGGGCCCTTCCTCCGTACGCGGTCAGACGCGCACCGGAATCGCCGACGAGGCTCCCAGCACCTTGCCGGTCGCGTCCAGCGCCTCGGCCACCACGTATTCCGGCGTGCCCTGGATCTGCAGCGTGGTCTCGAAGCCGGAGCGGTCGGCCTCGATCGGGGCGCCCTGCAGGGCCCCGGGCTGGGTGCCCGACTTGGCCCGCCACTTGCTGACCTTGGTCGTGCCGTTCCAGCTCGCGCTGACGATCACGTTGCCGTTCTCGGTGCGCAGGCCGAGGGCGGGCTGGTCGAGCGGCTGCCCGGTCCACTCCGCCTTGTACGCCCGGTAGGACTGGTTGTCCTTGGGCAGGTTGCCGGCGAGCCGGACCGTCCCGTCGGAGTTGTGCTCGGTGAAGTAGGGCATCTGGCCCCAGCCGATGAACGACCCTCCGTCGAGCAGCTCGCGGAAGCAGCCCTGGGTCGGTGCCGACAGCTTCTGCGGGTGCACGTACTCGGCCACGAAGGTGCTGGTCCGGGCCACCTCGTCGAGCTTGAACACGAGACCGCGGGAGTACTCGTGCACCGGCTTGCCGACGCCCGCCCCGTTGTCGAAGACGCTGTAGCTGCCGTCGCGCCGCTGGCGGAAGTCGTGCTGCCAGGCGAACGCCGCCTTCTCGTCGATCTTGAAGTCGGACTTCTTGCCGCCCAGCCGCCACATCAGCGCGCCGGTCTTTCGATTGATCTTGAACGTGGTCCAGAGGTGCCGGGACGAGGCGATGATGTTGCCGTCGGCGGCCAGCCCGACCGCGTTGGCGTGGAAGTAGTCGTACGGCAGGTGGGCCGAGTCGCCCTCGGGCAGCGGGGCGTACGAATCGCCCGGTTGGACGTGGTCGCGCGCCTTCCACTCGAAGACCAGCTTGCCGGTCACGATGTCGACCTCCTGGATCACACCGTCGAACAGCACGCCGTCCTTCGGGCCGCCCAGCGCGGTCAGGTCGTAGGGAACGCCCTGGTAGACCCAGAACAACGCGGTGCCTTGCGGGGTGATCACGAAGTCGTGCTGGTCGGCCTGATCGGTGCCGGCCGCGCGCACCCGGGCGATCTCCCGGTACGCCTCGTCGGCGATCACGAACTCGCCCTGGCCGACGCCCTGCCCGCCGGTGCCGCCGATGGTGCCTTCCCACCACGTCAGCACGGGCTTGTTGCGGTACTGCTGGACCTTGAAGTCGATCGCCACGGTGGCCGGGTCGGGCACCTTTTTGAACCAGACCGGTGAGCCCTTCTCGTCGACGATCAGGGGTCCCCAGAGGCCGGCGCCCGAGGCCGGAGTCAGGAAGATGTAGCCCGGAGCGGTCCCGTTGGCCTGGGTCGTGATCGTCACGTCGGGCATGGTCCGCAGGTCGGGCCGGGAGCGGTACTTGGGCGGACCGGCCTGTGCGGCCTCGTTCGCGCCCACCGCGGGAGCCGCCGCGGTGTTGGTCGATTTGTCACCGATCGCGTAGCCGACGCCGATGCCGGCCCCACCCACTACGGCGGCGGCACCCACGCCGAGCAGGAGATTTCTACGCGAAACGCCGGTTTTTACAGGTGCAGGTTCCGTCACGGTGCCCAGCATTCCCTTCTTCGAACAAGATCTACCTCGATGGTTGATCGGAGTTCGCTGTGAGCCCGGTGTAGATATCGATCAGCCGTGCGGTCAGGACGTCGGGATGGAAGAACCGCAGGTAACGCTCGCGCGCGGCAGGCGCTCTCCCTTCGGCCTCGGCGCGGGCGATCGGCAATGCGGCGGCGAGTGCCGCCGCGTCCGGCTGAACCAGCCAGCCGGCGATCTCGGAGGCCGGGCTCTCGTCCAATCCCAAGAGGTACGGGATACCACCCACTGCCGTCCCGAGAACCGGATGACCCGTCGAGAGAGCCTCGAGAATCACCGTAGGGAGTACGTCGTTCCACGTCGGCACCGCGACCACGACCGACGCCGCACGGCGCTCACGATCCATCTCGGCCCGATCCAGGCCACCGAGATAGGTCACGTCGGACCGTTCGGCGGCCACCTTCTCGGCCAGCGGGCGCAGTTCGCCGTCGCCCGCGATCCGCAGCGGGCCGAGCGAACCCACGGGGTGCCGCTGCCAGGCTTCCAAAAGCAGGGGCAACCCCTTTTCCGGCGACAGCCTCGCCGCGTACAAGAAACCGGCACCGAGCGGAGGAGGATCGCCGGGATCCGGCAGGCCGTTGGGTTTGATCTCGATGCGATCGCCGGCGATGCCGTAGTCCCGCAGGTGCGCGGCGATGTGATCGGTCAGCGCGATGTAGCGGTCGACCGAGTGCCAGGTCGGACGGTGCACCGCGAGCGTGGTCGCCATCAGCGCGCTCTGGGCGGCCGAGCCGCGATAGCACTTGTGCCGCACCGCGGGCCATCCGAGCAGCTTGCCGCGGCAGTCGGTGCAGTTGTGGCCGTCCCGGAAGTAGAGGCCGGACGAACACACCTGGCGATAGTTGTGGACGGTCTGCACGACCGGCACCCCGTGTGCGTGCGCGGTGCGGATCACCCACGGCGAGAGGAGTGGATAGGGATTGTGCAGGTGCAGCACGTCGGGCCGCTCGCGTTCGAGCAGCTCAGCGAGGTCGCGCTGGGCCGATCGACCGTAGATCGGCGAGATCGGGAGCAGAGCCTTCTCGACCGCCGGCAGCTCGCCGATCGAGTCCGAACTGCGCAGAAACGGCAGCACTTCCACTCCGGCCGACCTGAGCTGGGCGATCTCCGTGTCGACGATGACGTTCTCGCCGGACGGGATCGCCTCGCGGTACCGGTTGTGCGCAACGACCACCTTCACGCCTGCGAACGCTACCGTTGACGCAATCGCCGCCGGTGCGACGGCCCGGGGACTTTCGACGCCCGCGGGGTTTGCGGGTGGCGGAAGTCGCCGTGTCATTGCACCGGTTATCAGGCGATTGCCGCGCAGCGCAGCGGAGCATAATGGCGCTGTGCCCGAACTCCCCGAGGTCGAGGCGCTCGCGGCCTACCTGCGCGAGCGCGCGGTCGGCCACACCGTGCAGCGCTTCGAGGTGTCCTCGTTCAGCGCCCTGAAGACCTACGATCCGCCCGCGTCCGCCGTCGCCGGCCTCGAGCTGACCTCGGCCGGGCGCCACGGCAAATTTCTCGACGTCGGGCTCGGCCCCGACCTGCACCTGATCGTGCACCTGGCCCGGGCGGGCTGGTTGCACTACCGCGACAGTTTCAAGTCGCCGGCGCCGCTCAAGCCGGGCAGCGGCCCGATCGCCATCCGGGTGCGGCTCGACGACGGCTCCGGTTTCGACCTGACCGAGGCCGGCACCCAGAAGTCGCTCGCCGCCTATCTGGTGCGCGACCCGGCCGAGGTGCCCGGGGTGTCCCGGCTCGGCCCGGACGCGCTGGCCGTCTCGCGCGACGAGTTCGCCTCTCTCATCCGCAGCCGCAACGGGCAGGTCAAGGGCGTGCTGGTCGACCAGGAGGTGCTGGCCGGCATCGGCAACGCCTACTCCGACGAGATCCTGCACGCGGCCAGGATGTCGCCGTTCGCCCTCACCGGCAAGCTGACCGACGAGCAGATCACCGCGCTCTACGACGCGATGCGCGAGGTGGAGAGCGACGCGGTGGCCCGCTCGGTTGGCCAGAAGGCGGCCGAGCTCAAGGGCGAGAAGCGGGCCGGGTTGCGGGTGCACGCGCGAACCGGGTTGCCGTGTCCGGTGTGCGGGGACGCGGTGCGCGAAGTGTCGTTCGCGGACAAAAGCCTGCAATACTGTGCCACCTGCCAGACCGGTGGTAAGCCGCTGGCTGACCGCAGGCTCTCCAAGTTGATCCGTTAGCGTCGATTCGGTCACGCTGCGTGCATGTGGGGAGACATCGGTCTCCGCAGCGGAAAGCGGGCACAACGTCCACTTCTTTCCGCACGTTCCATCGGTATAGTGGCTCGGTCCCAACGTAACGTCCGCGCGTACGGGTAACGGCTTAGCGGCCGATACCCCGAGGCTCGTGGCGGTGCGTAATGTTTTCCGGATGCGGGAGGACGTAGGCGAGGTGACGACAAGCCTGCATCGCCCGGTTACCGACAGCAGCCGGAGCAAGCCCGTGCCGTACGACAGCTTCGAGTGGCAGCAGGAGCAGCCACCGAGCAGCGGCGTACCCCGGTCGGCGTGGACGCGATCGCACAAACGTCTGTCGCGCTGGCACCGGCCGTACACGATGGTGTTGATCGTTCTCGATCTCGCGTCCGTGGTTCTGGCCAGCTGGCTCGCCGCGACCCACCTCGAGAAGGCCAAGTCCGGCTTCCAGCTCAAGAGCCTGGGCTTCCTGCACGGGGCCGAGCTGTTCAACTTCTTCGCCTACATCGTGCTGCCGGTCGGCTGGCTCATCCTGCTCTGGGCCAACGGCACCTACGACCGGCGCTACCTGGGGCTGGGCAGCGAGGAGTTCAAGCGGATCGTCCGCGCCTCGGTCACCGTGGTGGCCGGCGTCTCCCTGCTCGCGTTCGCCACCAAGACCCAGCTGTCGCGCGGCACGGTTGCCACGGTGTCGCTGGCCGCGCTCTGCTTCCTGCTCGCCGACCGCGTCATGGCGCGACAAGTGCTGCACCTGGCCCGGCGGCGCACCGGCCACGGTGCCCACCGCATGGTCCTGGTCGGCACGCTGCCCGAGGCGCTCGAGGTCTACACCGCGGTCACCCGCAGCCCGGCGGCCGGCCTGATCCCGGTCGCCATCCACATCACCGACGGCTACGCGGCCGCCCGCGGCATCGAGACACCGGTGCCGGTCTACGCGGCCCGCGACGTGCTGGCGCTGGTGCGTGAGGTCGGCGCCGACACGATCGCGGTCTGCGGCTCGGCCAGCGCCGAGCCGGGCGAACTGCGCCGCCTGGCCTGGCAGCTCGAGGGCACCGGCGTCGACCTGGTAGTCGCGCCGCAGCTCACCGACATCGCCGGCCCGCGGGTGCATATCCGGCCGATCGAGGGCCTGCCGCTCCTGCACGTCGAGGAGCCGACCCTCTCCGGCCCCGGATGGCTGGCCAAAAACCTGCTCGACCGGGTCGTCGCCGCACTCCTGCTGCTCGTGCTCAGCCCGATCCTGGCGATCATCGCGATCGGCATCCGGCTGTCCGACCCCGGCCCGGTCTTCTTCCGGCAGCCCCGGGTCGGCCACGAGGGCCGCACCTTCCGGGTGTGGAAGTTCCGCACGATGTACCAGGACGCCGAGGAGCGCAAGCGCACGCTCGAGGAGCTAAACGAGTCCGACGGCATGCTCTTCAAGATGAAGAACGATCCGCGAGTGTTCTCGTTCGGGGCCAAGCTGCGGGGCACCTCGCTCGACGAGCTGCCCCAGCTGATCAACGTGCTCAAGGGCGAGATGTCGCTGGTCGGGCCGCGGCCGCTGCCGGCCGACGACGGCGACTACCTGGGCGACGTACGCCGTCGGCTGCTGGTGCGCCCCGGCATCACCGGCCTCTGGCAGGTCTCCGGCCGTTCCGACCTCTCGTGGGACGAAGCGGTCCGCCTCGACCTCTACTACGTGGACAACTGGTCGCTGACCTACGACCTGGGCATCCTCTGGCGCACGATTTTCGTGGTCCTCAGGCGCAAGGGAGCCTATTAGGCTCTCCTTCCATGGCGGGACGGATCGAGACCGGGGTCGCGGTTGTCGCCGTCCTTGCGGCGCTGGCCGGGGCGGTCGCGGCCGTCGTGCGCCTGCGAGCCCGCCGGGGCATCGCGACCGCGATGCAGCGGGCGACCTATGACGTGCTGCACACCGCCGCGCTGGCCGCCGACCCGCTGCGAACCGGACTCACCCCGGCCACCGCGGCCAAGGCGGCCCGGCCGCTGCGCCGGCTGGTCGGTGCGGCCGGCATCACGATCTCCGACGGTTCACGGTGCCTCGCCTTCGACGGCGCGGGCGGACATCACAGCGACGCCTTGAACGCGGCCGCCCGGCGGGCGCTGCACGCCCACCGGTCGGTCGTGCTCAACGGTCGCGATCTGCCGTGCGACCGGGT
This sequence comes from Actinoplanes sp., assembly GCA_036402935.1. Lineage (GTDB taxonomy): Bacteria > Actinomycetota > Actinomycetes > Mycobacteriales > Micromonosporaceae > Actinoplanes. The sequence continues at coordinate 7,606 of DASWRZ010000116.1, read as the reverse complement.
CGACTGCGTCGTGCGAGGCGCGGTGGTGGCGCCGCTGAGCGGCCCCGACGGCCAGGCCGCGGCGGTGCTCATCGCGGTCGCCGACGACCAGCCGGCCCCCGGGCTCGTGCAGGCCACGCTGGAGGCCGCCCGGTGGGCCGGGTCGCAGATCGCACTGGCCGAACTCGACTCGTCGCGCGAGCGGCTGGCCCGGGCCGAGGTGCGGGCGCTGCGGGCCCAGATCAGCCCGCACTTCATCTACAACGCGCTGACCGCGATCGGGTCGTTCGTGCGCACCGACCCCGAGCGGGCTCGCGAGCTCATCCTGGAGTTCGCCGAGTTCACGCGCTACTCGTTCCGCGCACACGGCGAGTTCACGACGCTGGCCGAGGAACTGCGGTCTATCGACCGCTATCTGACGATCGAGCGCGCCCGGTTCGGCGACCGCCTTCAGGTACGCCTGCAGATCGCCCCCGAAGTGCTGCCCGTCGGTCTGCCGTTCCTGTGCCTGCAACCGCTGGTCGAGAACGCGGTGCGGCACGGGCTCTCGCGCAAGCCCGGCGTCGGTATGGTGAGCATCGAAGCCCGTGATGCCGGGGCCGAGTGCCACATCACGGTCGAGGACGACGGCATCGGCATGGACCCGTCGGTCTTCTCGGCCGGCCGGCCGGCCGACAACGACGACGGGCAGCACGTCGGCCTCACGAACGTCGACGAGCGCCTGCGCTCGGTCTTCGGCGATCATTTCGGCCTGGTGGTGGAGACGGCACCCGGAGCGGGAACAAAGGTGAGCATGCGCGTCCCCAAGTTCCACCCCGAGGTCCGGGCATGAGCCGGATTCTGGCGCGCGTCAGCCGCGCCGAGGTGCGGCGATGAGCCTGGTCGTTCTCGCGGTCGACGACGAGCCACCCGCGCTCGACGAACTGGCCTATCTGCTCGGGGCCGACGGGCGGGTCGCGCACGTGCACCGGGCCGGGGACGCGACGGAGGCGCTGCGCGTATTGCGCGACACCGAGGTCGACGCGGTGTTCCTCGACATCCGCATGCCCGGCCTCGACGGCATGGAACTGGCCCGCATCCTGCGGCGCTTCGCCCGGCCGCCGGCCATCGTCTTCGTCACGGCCTATGACGACGGCGCGGTGGACGCCTTCGACCTGGGCGTGACCGACTATGTGCGCAAACCGGTGCGGGCCGAGCGGCTGAGCGAGTCGCTGCGCCGGGTGGCGGGACTACGCACCGTGCCGGCACCCCAGCGGGCGCCGGCCGCCGACGAGCCGGCCATTCCGGTCGAGCTGGCCGGGACGACCCGCATGCTGCCGCGCTCGTCGGTGCGGTGGGTGGAGGCGCAGGGCGACTACGCCCGGCTGCACACGGCGGACGCCTCCCACCTCGTACGCGTGTCGCTGGCCACCCTCGCCGAGCGCTGGGCCGACGCCGGGTTTGTCCGCATCCACCGCTCCTACCTGGTGCAACTCCGCCTGATCGCCGAGCTGCGGCTGACCGGGTCGGGCTACGTGGTGGCGGTGGACGGCGTCGAGCTGCCGGTCAGCCGGCGGCACACGCGGGAGCTCAAGGACCGCCTGATCCGCTCGGCCAAGCACGACTGGATCCGCTGAATCCACACGGTTGTCCACAGGCCCACACGCTTATCCCCAGAGTTATCCACAGGGTTGCCCTGTGGACGAGGCTGCTGGTCAGCCGGCCTGGCCGGGGTCGGCGAACTCTCGGCGGAGTTGGGCAGCCTCGGCATGCCGGCCGAGGGCGTCCAGATCGATGGCGAGGTTCTTGGCCGAGGTGAGGGTGTCGGGATGATCGTTTCCCCGCACCTGTCGCCGCCGCGCCAAAGTGTCCTCGTCCAGCTCCCGGGCCTGTTCGTGCTTGTCCAGCCGGCGCAGAGAGGCAGCGAGGTTGCTGGCCGAATTGAGGGTATCGGGATGATCGTTGCCGAGCACCAGTCGCCGTCGGGCCAGAGTGTCCTCGTCCAGCTCCCGCGCCCGTTCGTGCTCCCCCAACTGGTTCAAGGTGACAGCCAGATTGCTGGCCGAGAAGAGAGTGGCGGGGTTGTCGTCGCCGAGTACACGTCGTTCCCGGGCCAGAGTGTCCTCGAGCAGTGTCCGCGCCTGCTCGTATTTCCCCAGTTCGTGGAGGGCGTTGGCGAGGTTGCTGGCCGAGGTGAGGGTGGCGGGGTCGTTGTCGCCGAGCACCTGTCGCCGTCGGGCCAGGGTGTCCTCGCCCAGCTTCCGCGCCTCCTGGTACTCGCCCATTAGATATAGGTCGACGGCCAGGTTGCCGGCTGAGATGAGGGTGGCCGGGGCGTCGTCGCCCAGGAGCCGTCGCGATCGGCGGATGGTGTCCTCGTCGATCTCCCGGGCCTGCTCATAGCGGCCGAGCTGTCGGTAGGCGTAGGCGAGAGTGTCCGCGGCGACGATCGTCGTCTGATCGTCGGGTCCGTGCCGGCTGGTCCAAGCGGTGTGGAAGGTCTCGGCCAAAGGCAGGGCGGTGCGAGCGTCGCCGCGCGCGAGCAGATGCCAGATCGCGGAGCGGGCGGTCCAGCGCAGGGCGCGGTTGTCCGTAGTGGCCGGATCACAAGCGAGGATGTGTGGCAGCAGCGCCGACCACCGAGGCCACCAGTTGGGGGTGGTGCCGTTGTCGGGCTGTGCGGCGGTCAGCAGCTGCTCGACGACGTTGCGGTGAAGGCCGAGGTCGGTGTCGCTGTCGCGCAGGACGGCCTGGGTGAGCCGGTGCAGCTGGGGGCCGGAATCCGTGATGCGGGCCAGCCCGTATCGGCCCAGCTGGGCCACAGCGCGCGCGAACGCGACGGGCCGCCGGGCAACCTCGGCCAGCGAGGAGGGAAGCAGCTCCGGGTGGTCGGTGAACAGGTCGGTCGGAATGGGCTCGGGGCCGAAGTGCGCGCACAGGGCGAGTAGCCGGCCGGCCGGCTCGTCTTCGCGGGTCAGCCGTTGCGCGGCGACGGTTACGGCGGCGGCCAGCGGCGCCGGGTACCCGGCCGGAGGTCGTCCGTCGCGCAGCAGATCGGCGGCGTGCTGACCGAGCTCGGCGAGGTAGGCGTCGATGCTGACGTGGGTTTCGGCGAGCAGATCGGCGGCCTGACCGATGGCGAGAGGTAGGTCGCCGAGGGCATCCGCGAGCCGGTCCGCGTCGCCGACGTCGAGGTGCGCAAGATGCGTCTGCAGCAGCCCTACCGACTCTTCGCGGCTGAAGACGTCCACGTCGACCGGTTGCGCAACGCCGGTCCAGGCCGGGCTGCGGCTCGTGATGATCACGTGTCCCGCGCCGTCCGGAAACCAGGGGATCAGGTCGTCGCGGTCCTCCGCGTTGTCGAAGATCAGCAGCCACCGCCGGCTGACCCGCAGGTGAGCGCGCAGAGTCTCCACCGCGGCCGGTGTGGCCGTGCCGGCCGGGGCCACCCCGATCGCGGTCGCGAGGGTGGCCAGGTGGTCGCCGATCAGCTCGGACTTCTCGGACGGCACCCACCAGACGACGTCGTATTCGCCGGCGAAGCGGTGGGCGTACTCCAGCGCGAGCTGGGTTTTGCCTACACCCCCGAGGCCGTGCAGGGCCTGCACCGCCACGTTCCGGCCGCTGGCCAGCGTGTCGTGGAGGCGGTTGAGCATGGCGTCCCGGCCGGTGAAGGCCGGGTTGCGGCGAGTCAGGTTCCAGATCCCCGGCAACGAGCCCGGCGGCCGCGGACCCGCGCTCGGCGCACCTGGATACGGCGGAGCAACGGTCGGGGCCGCGGGCGGGTCGACTACCTTGCGGACGGCGTCCAGCAGCAGCTCGGCGGCCCGGTCCGGCGCCAGGCCGAACACGTCCGGCACGACGATGGGGGCCAGCAGCCCGTCGTGCAGGTTGACGTTGTCGATGCGCAACGGGATGAGCTTGGCGCTCGGGTCTTTGCGGCGTTGCGCCAGGCGGGTCGTCAGCTCGTCGACGGTGTAGCGATCGGGGTCCAGGTAGGCGGCCGACAGGAGCACCAGCATCGGGTTGGTGCGGGCGAGCGCCTTGTGCATCGCTTCCATGAAGTTGGTGCCGGGAGCCCAGTCGACGGTGTCCAGCTCGGTGGCATACCCGGCGGCCTCGAGGTGCCAGCGCGCCCACTCCGCCCACGCCCGGTCGCGGCCGGTGTGCGAGATGAAGACGGTGGTCACAGCGTCCACACTGCACCAGCGGGAACCGGAGTGCGACCGCCGATCGGGGGAACCCTCTTAGGGACGGTCGGTTGTTGCAGGTCAGCGGCGCTTGCCAGGTAGAGGCATACCCGTTTCGTCCCCTATCGTCGCGGGAGTGCGGGCCCACCGGACCAGCACGGTCACGCACTCCCGCCGAAGGGACCATCGAGGTGGACCAGCACCACGACCACGACCACCAGGACCATGAGCACGGCCACGCCCATCCGCATCAGCCCAGCGGCGGTTGGGCCCAGCTATGGCACCGGGTGCAACACCTGGCGCGTCCGCATTCGCACGACAGCGCCGACCAAGTCGACTCCGCCCTGGAATCCTCAGCCGCGGGACTCCGCGCGCTCTGGATCTCCCTGCTGGTCCTCGGTGTCACCGCGGCAGCCCAAGCGATCGTCGCCGTCGCGTCCGGATCGGTGGCACTGCTCGGCGACACCCTGCACAACGTCGCCGACGCGCTGACCGCGGTGCCGCTGGGCATCGCGTTCCTGCTCGGACGACGAGCCGCGAACCGCCGCTACACCTACGGCTACGGCCGCGCCGAAGACCTGGCCGGCATCGTCATCGTCGCCACGATCGCCGCGTCAGCCGTCTTCGCCGGCTACGAAGCGATCCACCGCCTCATCCACCCGCAGACCGTCACCCAACTCGGCTGGGTCGCCGCCGCCGCGGTCCTCGGCTTTGCCGGCAACGAAATCGTCGCCCGCTACCGGATCACCGTCGGCCGACGCATCGGCTCCGCCGCTCTGATCGCCGACGGCCTGCACGCCCGCACCGACGGTTTCACCTCCCTGGCCGTCCTCGTCGGAGCCGGCGGCGTCGCACTCGGCCGGCAATGGGCCGACCCGATCGTCGGACTCGCCATCACCGCCGCGATCGCCCTGGTCCTCAAGGGCGCCGCCCAGCAGATCTACCGCCGCCTCATGGACGCCGTCGACCCGCATCTGATCGACACCGCCGAGACCACCCTGCGGTCCATCCCCGGCGTTGACGACGTGTCGGCCGTCCGGATGCGCTGGATCGGGCACAACCTGCACGCCGAAGCCGACCTCGTCGTCGCCGCGGACCTCAGCCTCCTGCAAGCACACGAGATCGCCGCCGACGCCGAACACCAACTCACCCACGCACTCCCACGCCTGACGAGCGCCACCATGCACACCGATCCCAGCACACACATCGGCGCAACCGAACACGCCGGCCTCTCACACCACCGGCGAAACCACCATGACTGAGGTGCCTTGGACAGACCGGCGCCATCAGCCTGTGCGTGGGACCTCCACAGGTTGTTCACAACTTCGCCTCCCCGCCCGCACGGGTGATCAATAGGCTGCCGCTTCAGATCCGGCCGGTGAGTCACGGGGGCGCACCGGCCGGGTTGCTCTCACAGGGTTTGATGCAGGGTCGGAGGTGGGCGACGTGGAGGCAGCCGAGCGGCGAGTTCTGGTCGTCGAGGATGAGCGGACCATCGCGGACGCGGTCGCGGCGCGGCTGCGGGCCGAGGGATTCGTCGTTCAGGTGGCGGCTGACGGTCCGGGGGCCGTCGCGGCCGCCCGGCGTACGCCGCCCGACGCGATCGTCCTCGACATCATGCTGCCCGGCTTCGACGGTCTTGAGGTGTGCCGGCGCATCCAGGCCGAGCGCCCGGTGCCGGTGCTCATGCTGACCGCGCGCGACGACGAGACCGACCTGCTCGTCGGGCTGGCGGTCGGCGCCGACGACTACATGGTCAAGCCGTTCTCGATGCGTGAACTGGCCGCCCGCGTACACGCCCTGCTGCGCCGGGCCGCCCGGGCGACGCCGCCGCCGAGCGCGCCGCCCACCCTGCGGTTCGGGGATCTCGAGATCAACCAGGCCGAGCGGCGGGTGCTCCGGGCCGGCGTCGAGGCTCATCTGACCCCGACCGAGTTCGACCTGCTGGTGCATCTGGCCGCCAACCCGCGCACGGTGCTGCCCCGGGAGCGTCTGCTGGCCGATGTCTGGGGCTGGGCCGACGCGTCGGGCACCCGCACGGTCGACAGCCACATCAAGGGTCTGCGGCGCAAGCTGGGCACCGACCTGATCCGCACCGTGCACGGTGTCGGTTACGCCCTGGAGGTCGAGAAGTGATCCGCCTGCCCCGGCCGCTCGACCCGGTCCGCAACATGAAGGTCAAGATCGGCATGATCCTGCTCGGGTCGGGTGCGGCCGCGACCGCCTGGTTCTACGCCTGGCAGGGCTGGTTCCCGAAGTGGACCGCGATGACCGGCGTGGTGGTCGGGTTGCTCACTCTGCAGGTCCTGGCCCACGGCATGACCTCGCCGCTGCGCGAGATGACCGCGGCGGCCCAGGCGATGGCCCACGGCGACTACAGCCGCCGGGTGCGGGCCACATCGCGCGACGAGGTGGGCCAGCTGGCCGATGCGTTCAACCAGATGGCGGCCGATCTGGCGGCCGCCGACCGCCAGCGGCGAGAGCTCATCGCGAACGTCTCGCACGAGCTGCGTACGCCGATCACCGCGCTCCAGGGCATCTTGGAGAACATCGTCGACGGTGTCGCCCAGGCCGAGCCGGCGATGATGGAGACCGCTCTGATCCAGACCGAGCGCCTGGGCCGCCTGGTCACCGAGCTGCTCGACCTGTCCCGGCTGGACGCGGGCGTGGTGCCGATGATCCGCACTGAGATCGACGTCCCGACGTTTCTCGACGACGTGGTCCGCGAGGCGCACGTCAATGCCGCCGGGGCGGGCCGCGACGTCAACTTCGTGGTCTCGGCCCAGCCCGTGGCCGTGCACGGCGACCGCGAGCGGCTGCACCAGGTGTTCGCCAACCTGCTCGACAACGCGGCCCGGCACAGCCCGCCCGGTGGCACGGTCCTGGTGCGGGCCGAGCGCCGCGACGACCACCTGCTGCTCGCGGTGGCCGATGAGGGCGAGGGCATCCCGGCCGCCGAGCGCGACCGGGTCTTCGAGCGTTTCACCCGGGGCGAGCGGGCGGCCGACGGCGGCACCGGCCTCGGCCTGGCCATCGCCCGCTGGGTGATCCAGCTGCACCGGGGCACGATCGCCGCCGTCGAGCCCGGCCGCGACCAGCGCGGCTGCCACATGCATGTGACGTTGCCGCTGCAACCCGCCTGACCTTTCCCGCCGCCCACCCCAACTCCCGCTGCCCAGCCCGGCTCGTCCTGTCCAGCCCGACTCGCGCCGCCCAGCCCGGCGCTCCCGGGCCGATCGGGGCTGCCCGCAACCAAGGCCCGAACACTGGAGGTCATCGTGACTGTCGCCCCGCCGAAAGCGCAGCAACCGATTCCGCCCCTGCACGGTCCCTGGCCCCCCACCTCGCTGTGGTGGCGCAGCTGGCCCGGCGCCGGGCGCCCGGCCGGTCCGGTCACGCTGCTGGCCATCGGTGTCGGCGCGGTGGTCGCCGCGCTCAGCCTCCCGCTCGACGAGCCC
>DASWRZ010000115.1:0-9684 GCA_036402935.1 Actinoplanes sp. | reverse complement strand
CCGAGACGGCCCCAACCCCATGGATCGATCCGGGCTCAGGGCGCCTTGATGCCGTTGGCCGTGCACAACGTCACGAGCGCGGCGGTCGGGCAGACGGCCGCGGCACTCACGTACCCGTCCGTCACCGGCAGCGCCACGTTGGCCTTGGTGATCACTGTCGGGTCGGCCAGGAACGACGGGACCTCACGGCCGCTCGTCGGATCCTTGGTCTGCGCCGGCGCAGACGGCTTCTGGCCGGCCAGGATCTCGCTGGCCAGCTTGATCGCCACATCCGCCTCACCGGCGACCGGCTTGTAGATGGTGAAGCACTGGGTGCCGGACATGACGTTGTCGAGACCGCCCGCCGTGGCGTCCTGGCCGGACACCGCGACCTTGCCCGCGATGCCCTGGGACTTCAGTACGTTGATGACCGACTGCGCCATGGTGTCGTTGGCGACCATGACCGCGTTGATGTCGGGGTGCTGGCCGAGCATCGTGGTGAACACGGTCTGCGTCGTGGCGGCGTCCCAGTTGCCGCTCTGATCGGCGAGCTTTTTCCAGCCCGGCTGCTTGGCCAGTACGGAGTTGTAGCCCTGCGCGAACTGCGTGGCGTTGTTGTCGGTCGCCGCCCCGTCGATCTCGACGTAGTTGACCGTGGCCTTGCCCTTCACCTGCGCGCACTGCGTCAGCGCGGTGCCCTGGTCCTCGCCGACCTTCACGTTGTCGTACGACACGTAGTACGACGCGGTGCCGCCGGCGGTCAGCCGGTCGTAGTCGATCGTGACGACGTTGTGCTGCTGGGCCAGGGCCTCGATGGCCTTGCCGGACCCCGAATCCAGATTCACGACCAGGAGGACGCCGACGCCGGAGTTGATGAGTGCCTGTGCCTGCGACTGCTGGGTGGTCGCGCTGTCGTTGGCGTTGTCGATGTAGCAGGTGAGCTTGTAGGCGGTGCACTGCTTGTTGAGTTCGGTCGGGTCGGCCGAGACCCACCGCGGCGAGGACGCCGTGTCCGGCAGCAGGATGCCCACTTTGGTATTCGTGGGCGCTGCGCCGGCCGAGGAGCTGCCGTTGTTGCCACAGCCGGCCAGCGCCGCCACCAATGTGGCGGCTGCTCCCGTCATCGCGACCGCCATCCGGGGTGTTGTACGCATCGGTGCGTCCTTCCTCATCGCTGCAGGGGACAATGCACGCGTCGGAGGTTCCGATCGCGCCGGAGTCGTCATTGCCTTTCCGTGGCCGAACGGGCATCCCGTCGCACCGCGTGCCCTCTGCCGGTCGGGTCCCGGCTGGAGAGCCTTCGTACTGCCAAGGATGTGTTCGGCGGGCCGGCATGTCGTCGGGGCAGGCGCCCATCTTCGCTACTGGCTAGCGGGAACGGTGCGATACCTGACAGCTGCAAGGCCGACCGGCATCGGTCCACCATGGAGGGTTCGGTCGGCGGATCGCCGGCTCAACGGTGTGTGGCTGTGTCGACCGAGGCGACGGGGGCGGTCACTCCGCCGTAGTTCGCGGCGCCGAGCCCGACGACGACCACTACGAGGCCCACCGCGCCGGCGCACGCCGGCATCCACGTACGCTTGCGGGGCCGACGATTCCTTGCCGGCGCGTTCGTGGGCCGCCGGCCCAGACAGCCGACGGCCAGCAGGAACAGGGGGGTCGCGCCGATGATGAAGAGGTCCGCGACGTTGTAGTAGGGGTGTCCGATGTGGATGAAGTCGACCGCTCCGCGGACACTGCCTGGCGCGGTCCAGTAGTGCGCTCCCAGGCGATCGAGCAGATTACTGCACCATCCGCCGAGCATCGAGGCTCCCGGAACAAGAACCTTGAGCGGTAGATCCCGGCGTACCAGCATTGATACGGCGGTGGCCAACAAGCCGAAGTCCAGCAGGTCCAGCAGCGCGCCGGTGACCGGATCGGAGTACAGAAGGCTGACCCTCGCCCCGACCAACGCGTCGCCGCCGTCGTTGATGATCGCCGTGGGAGCGTGCCGCCAGGCCCACCACTTCATCGCCTGGTCCAGGAACACGACGAACGTCAGCAGAGCGAGCACCACCGTTCGCCGTCCGGGCTGGTGTTTCGGTGCCGGCGGGGCCGGCGAGACAGCCAGCGTCCTCGTGTCGCTGTTCATGGCTTCGTTCTCCCTGGTCTCTGGTCCGGGTGCGGCCCGTCCGGAGCGCCCGGCCGCCGACCCCTCCAGCGTTGCCGCCGCCGGGACGGACGACGTCGTGGCCAGCGCCCATCCCCGGGTACCGGTCAGCGTGCAGGCGTGCCTCCGGCTAACCGCAACCGAGACGAGTGGCCCGCTGATCGGTGGACAGCGGAATTACGGTCCGTGACCAGTCGGCTTGCGCGCGAGGGCCGGCCGTCTTCCAGGCTGCGGTGGCGGGAGTATCCGGCTAGCCGGAATGCGGGCCGGCGGGCCGGCCTGCCATCCTGGGATCATGCTGCGCTGTCTGATCGTCGACGATAATCGGCGGTTTCTGGATGCCGCCCGTGGCTTGCTGGAGAGCCAGGGGATGGTTGTCGTCGGTGGGGCGTCGACCGGCGCGGAGGCGTTGCGCCAGGTCAAGGAGCTGCACCCGGATGTCACCCTGGTTGACCTGGACCTCGGCGGTGAGAGCGGCTTCGAGGTGGCCCGGCGACTCGAGCACGACGCCGGCCCGTCGCGACCCCGGATGATCCTGATCTCGACCCACGACGAGCAGGACTACGCCGATCTGATCGCGGCGAGCCCGGCGGTCGGGTTCCTGCCCAAGTCAGCCCTGTCGGCCGCCGCCATCCTCAACCTGCTTGACGGCCAGGGTGACCACACGGAGCCGGGCGCCGCGGTCAGCGAGCCTCGAGATACGTGACCACCGCGAGGACGCGGCGGTGGTCGTCGTCGGTCTCGGGGAGGCTCAGCTTGGCGAGGATGCGGCGTACGTGCTTCTCGACGGTCCCCTCGGTGACCCACAGGCGGCGGGCGATGCCGCCGTTGGAGCGCCCCTCCGCCATCAGCGCCAGGACCTCCTGCTCCCGCGCGCTCAGCGTCGCCAGGGGATCGTCCCGGCGGCGAGCGCTCACCAGCTCCCGGACCAGCGCCGGGTCCACGACCGAACCGCCCTTGGCGATCCGCTCGAGCGTGTCGATGAACTCCGCGACGTCGGTGATCCGGCTCTTGAGCAGGTAGCCGATCCCGCGGCCGCTGGCCAGCAGCTCCATCGCGTGCTCGACGTCGGCGTGCGCGGACAGGACCATGATGGCGGTCTCGGGGAGCTCGTTGCGGATCTCGCGGGCCGCGTCCAGCCCTTCGACGGTGTGCGTCGGCGGCATCCGGATGTCGACCACCACCAGATCAGGTGCCGTATCACGGACCAGCGGGAGCAGCCGCGTGCCGTCGCCGGCCTGCCCGACGACCGCGAAGCCCGAGCGGTCGAGCAGGCTCGCCAGGCCCTCACGGAGCAGAACGTCGTCCTCGGCCAGGACCACTCGGAGACCGGTCATGGCAGGGCCGTCACCGGCTCGACCGGAGCAAGGTACATGCGCCATCCCACTCTCATAGCAGCAGTATCGGCTAGTGTCCGGCGATCAGCATGCCACCGGAAGCTCGAAGGTCGGCGGCTCGGCCGCCCTGGTGAACCGGCGATGGGCGGTTCTCGGCGCCGGGCGCTCGAGCCGGGTAGCCCGGAGGGCGGCGCGGGCCTGGTCAGCGCTGAGCCGCTGGTCCGGTTCCTTGACCAGCAGCCCTTCGATGACCGGGCGCAACCGACCGGCACGCCGGAACGGTCCGGGCACGTCTACGACCACTGCGGTCAGCGTGGCGAACAGGTCACCCTTGTCGAAGGGCGCGCTGCCCTCGACCGCCGCGAACAGGGTCGCGCCGAGCGAGAACAGGTCGGACTCCGGCCCGACCGAGCCGCAGCGGAACTGCTCCGGTGAGATGTAGGCCGGGCTGCCGGCGAGCAAGCCACTCGAAACGGTGGAGCGGTCGGCAACAGTCCGAGCGATACCGAAGTCCATCAGGACCACCCGCCCGTCGTCGCACAGGTGCACGTTGGCCGGCTTGACGTCGCGGTGCACGATGCCCGCCCGGTGGGTCGCCTGCAGTACGTCCAGGAGTCCGAGGCCAATGCCGGTGACCTGGTCGATCGGCAGCGGTCCGGCCGAGGCCAGCGCCTCCGCCAGCGTTCGCCCCGACAGCATCTCCATGACGATCCAGGGACAGTCGTCCTCCCTGACGACATCGTGGATCTTGACAGCGCCGACGTGGTCGACCCGGGCCGCGGCTCGGGCCTCGTTCAGCGCCTGAACCCGAGCCGACTTGCGTGTCATGTCGGACGCCTCATCGCTCAGATCGAACTGTTTGAGCGCGACGGGCCGGTCCAGCATCTCGTCCTCGGCGAGCCAGACCCGCCCCATGCCACCGCGGCCCAGCAGCGACCGGATCCGGTAGCGGCCGGCCACCAGTCGTCCCGCGGGCTCGATGACCTCAGTCGTGGCTTTCTGTCCGGCGGCGCAACGGCTGGGCGTCGCGCCGCCGGGATTCCTGACTGTCACATCCAAGAGGGTTTTCATACTGGCTAACGATCTATGATGCCGGGCGGCGTGTCGTCGTGGCAGGCGCCCATCCTCGCTACCGGCTAGCGGGAACAGTGCGGTACACGGCACCTGCAAGGCTAGGAGGCGGGCGCGTCGAGGTCGAAGAGCCGGCGTACCGCGTCGAGATAGACCGTCCCGTCCGGACCGGTGGCGAACTCCTTGGCCCGGACGGTCGGCCGGTGCAGAATCTTGCGGAGAATGCGGTGCACGGTGGCGGCCGTCTCGGCCCGTTGCCGTTCGCTGAGCTCCGGCAGCCGGTCGTTCAGCCGGGCCAGTTCGACGTCGGCGAGATGCCTCACCTGTGCGTGCATCGCAGCGATGACGGGCGCCGCGGCCGCTTGTTCCTGTCGATGAAGGTAGGTCGCGGCTTCTGCGGCGACGATGGCACGGACCTGCGGGATCTGGTCCGGTACCGCTTGTTGCTTCAGGTGCCGGCCGAGTGCCTTGAGGCCGACGAGCGTGACCCCGGACAACCGCCCGACGGCTCGGTCGACGTCGGGCGGCATACCGAGATCGAGTACGAACAGCGGCCGGTCGCCGGCCTGCGTGCGGGCTGCCCGAACCTGATCGGCCGGCACGACGGGCGAGGACCCCCCGGTGGCCGTGACCAGGATGTCGGCGTCGGCGAGCTCAGCGGGTACGTCGACGGACCGCAAGTGCCTGCCACGCACCGCCGCAGCCGCCTCGACGACTCGTGCCCGGCTGCGGCCGGCCACCGACAGCCGTCCGACACCGGCGTCGCGCAGCAGCCGCGCCGCGAGCCTGCCCATGCCGCCGGTGCCCAGCACAACCACATCGCGGTCCGCGAGGCCGCCGAAGTGGGCTGCGGCGAGGTCCAGGCCGGCTCGCACGAGCGACATGCCTTCGGTGCTGATCGTGGTCTCCGTGCGGGCCCGCTTGCCGGCCCGCAGTGCCGCCTCGACCAGGCCGGTGAGCGCGGGACCGGTGGTTCCCGCCGTGGCCGCGGCCCGGGCCGCGGTCTTGATCTGGGCGACGATCTGATCCTCGCCGATGGCCATCGAATCCAGCCCGCACGCGACCGTGAACAAATGCGCGGCGGCCTCGCCACCGACTCGGGTGCGCGCGATCCGCAGCACGTCGTCGGCCGATACGCGCCCATGGCCGGCCAAGAGGTCCGCGACGGCCCGGGTCACCCTTTCGGCCGGCCCCGGTGAGGCCGCGTAGACCTCGACCCGGTTGCAGGTGGACAGGACGACCACCTCGTCGATGGACGGCACAGCATGCAACCGGGACAGCATGCCGCCGAGCCCTGCGGATGGCAGGGCAAGCTTCTCGAGCACCTCCACCGGAGTGGTCCGGTGGGACACGCTCACGCTCACAATCGTCATCGCATTGACCGTTCGCTAAGAGGATTGGGCTATCGGGACACGGCTTGCGGACGTGCGAGGGCCCGGCACCTGCCGGCGCCGGGCCCTCGTCCTTCACGATGTGATCCGGCGATCAGGACTGTCCGGCACGGACGCCGTTCTCGACCCGCCCGCCCAGCTCCTTGTCAACGTTGCTCCAGTACTCGAAGGCACGCTGCAGCACCGGCTCGCTGACCCCGTCGAGCAGGTGGCCGACGATGTTGCTGACCAGCCGATCGCGGGCCGCCTCGTCCATCACCTCGCGGACGAGCGTGCCGGCCTGGCCCCAGTCGTCGTCCTCGGAATGCAGGGTCTGGGCCGCATGTACCATCTCTCCGTCGGTGTACCAGCCCGCCGGCTCGCCGTAGCGGGCGGTGTCGGCGCGCGGCCCACCCTTGGAGTTCGGCGCGTACACCGGGTCGGAGACCAGGTTGTACCGCATCGCGCCGTCCTTGCTGTAGCTGTGTACAGGTGCGGTGGGCGCGTTCACCGGCAGCTGGTTGTAGTTCGCCCCGATCCGGGCGCGGTGCGCGTCGGGGTAGGAGAACATCCGGCCCAGCAGCATCTTGTCCGGGCTCGGGCCGATGCCCGGAACGAGGTTGCTGGGCTCGACGGCCAGCTGCTCGATCTGCGAGTGGTAGTCACTCGGGTTGCGGTCCAGCGTCATCCGGCCGACCTCGACGAACGGGTAGTCGGCGTGCGGCCACACCTTGGTCATGTCGAACGGGTTGAACCGGTAGGTCTTGGCCTCCTCGAACGGCATGATCTGCATCTTGAGCGTCCAGCTGGGATATTCACCCCGCTTGATCGCGTCGAACAGATCCCGGGTGTGATAGTCGCCGTCGGACGACGCCAGCCCGTCGGCCTCGGCCTGGGTGAGGCACTCGACGCCCTGGTCGCTGATGAAGTGGTACTTCACCCAGAACCTCTCGGACTGCGCGTTGACCCACATGTAGGTGTGGCTGGAGTAGCCGTTCATGTGCCGCCAGGTGCGCGGGATGCCCCGGTCACCCATCAGCCAGGTCACCTGGTGCGCCGACTCGGGCGACAGCGTCCAGAAGTCCCACTGCATGTCGTGGTCACGCAGGTTGTTGTCGGCGCGGCGCTTCTGCGACCGGATGAAATGCTGGAACTTCATCGGGTCGCGCAGGAAGAACACCGGGGTGTCGTTGCCGACCATGTCGTAGTTGCCCTCGGTGGTGTAGAACTTCACGGCGAAGCCGCGGGGGTCGCGCCAGGTGTCCGGGCTGCCCCGTTCCCCGGCCACGGTGGAGAACCGGATCACCAGATCAGTCTTCGTGGCCGGCTGGAACACCGCGGCCTTGGTGTAGGCGCTGACGTCGCCGGTGACTTCGAACCGGCCGAAGGCCCCGCTGCCCTTGGCGTGCGGCTGGCGCTCCGGTACCCGCTCCCGGTTGAACTGAGCCATCTGCTCGATGACGTAGTGATCCTGCAGCAGGATCGGGCCGTCCGGGCCGATCGTGAGCGAGTGGTCATCGCTCTCGACCGGGATGCCGGCATCCGTCGTCGTCGGCGGGGGTTGTGTGGTGGTCATCCTTGTTCCTCCTTGGTTATTCGAACTTGGTGGCTCGGGCACAGGTGCATTCCGGCGGCATCACCTGTCGTCGGGGTTGAGCGCGAGGAACGTGAAGCCGGCGGCGACGCCGGCGACGGCCTGCGCGACGAGGTACACCCACAGCGTCGACCAGGCGAACAGGCCGCCGGTGGCGGCGCCGAGCGACACTGCCGGGTTGAACGCGCCGCCGGAGATGCCGCCGACGGCGAACGCGCCGGCCAGCACGGTGAAGCCGATCGCCAGGCCGAAGAAGGAGTTGCCCGGCTGGTCCTTGCTGGTGGCGACGTTGAGCACCACCCAGCACAGGGCGAAGGTGAACAGCAACTCCACCACGGCGGTAGCCGCGAGGGTGTGACCGGACGGGGCCAGGGTCGCGACCCGCGCCGGGTTCACGACCGCGCGGGCGACCACGCCCGCGACCACGCCGGCAACGAACTGCGCGATCCAGTACGCCACGGCGTCAATCGGCCCGATCCGGCGACGGCACAGCGCCGCCAGGGTCACGGCCGGGTTGTAGTGGCCGCCGGAGATGTGGCCGCCGGCGTAGACCATCACCATGAGGGCCGCGCCGGCGGCCAGCGGGGTGAACGTGCTGTGCAGGAACCCGCTGACTGCCACCGTGAAGACGAGGAAGAACGTCCCGATCACTTCGACGGCGTACTTCCGGACCGCTGCCCCGTAATCGCGGGTTGCTGCCGCTTGTCCGGGGGCAGCCAGCACTCCCGATCCTGGTTCGCTCGTGATGACGTCCGTCATCTGCTTCCTCCTTGTTCCGGGAGTCAGGGGCGGCTCGAGCGGGCCGCGGCAACCGCCTCGGGCGGCCCCCTGGCTCAAATTCCTATGACGCACCTAAGATTCCGCGCGGACAGTCCGCCGGTCATCGTGGCCAGCGGGCGTGCATCCCCCCGGCTGGCCGAACCGAACGGATTCCGGCTAGCTGCAACTGCGCTGGTGGACCCTTCGGCGCACTCGACCGCCTCGAACGGTCGAGGCCGAGCGAGACTTCACGGCTTCCCAGCGAGGTGAGCGGATGCGGATCCCGGGTTCCCGCTAGCCGGTAGTGAGGTTGGCCGCCTGCCGGGCAGACCGGGCCGCGCCCGCGCGCAATCGTGAGCGATAGGCGCCCGGTCCGCCGGGCTCCTACCCGACATGAGGAGGCAACGATGTCTACCGACGGACAGACCGCGGCCGGAGTGACGGTCCCCGACACCAAGCTGGCACGGGAGGCCACCGAGCTGGTGCGCGAGTGCACGACCGACCTGGTGTACCACCATTCCCGCCGAGTGTTCTGGTTCGGCAGCTTGCAGGGCCACAACCGAGTGCTCAGCTTCGACCCGGAACTGCTGTACATCGCAGCGATGTTCCACGACCTCGGGCTGAACGAGCAGTTCCGCAGTAGCGGACGGCGCTTCGAAGTGGACAGCGCCGGCGAAGCCCGCCGCTTCCTGCAGGACCGCGGAGTGCCCGAGGACAGCATTCGGCGGGTCTGGACAGCCATCGCCCTGCACACCACGCCGGGAATCCCGCAGTTCATGGAGCCCGAGGTCGCACTCGTCACCGCGGGAGTCGAGTACGACGTACTCGGCATCGGCTACCACGACGTCAGCGACGCCGACCGCGCGGAGATCACCGCCCTGCACCCGCGCCCGGACTTCAAGCGCAAGATCCTGCAGGCGTTCACCGAAGGCATCGCGCCCAAGCCGGAGACGACGTTCGGCAATGTCAAAGCGGACGTCCTGCAGCGATTCGTCCCCGGCTACCGCCGCGGCAACTTCGTGGACGTCATCGAGAACTCGGACTGGCCCGAGTAGGCGGGAGGAGGCACCGTTCGTCGGCGGGTAGAGGGCGAAGGCTCTCTACCCGCCGACCTGTGGTTGCGAGATCGGTCAGTCGGCGCCGACGACCGCGAAGTCCTGACTGACGAAGATGTGGTGTGGCCAGTTGACGCCGATGTAGTGGGCCTCGTACTCGCCGCCGCTCAGTTGAACGACCCGGTCGACGACACCTCCCGGGTAGGCGGCCAGCGCGGCTTCGGTCGCCTTGTTCGCGGTCGTTCCGCTGACGATCGTCCCCGACCCCTCGGTGTAGTTCGCCGGGATCTGACCGGCCTGCTTCGCGGTGCTCGGTGCACCCTGTTGGAAGGGGATCACCCCTGCCGCCGCCGAGGAGGCCGCAGATCCG
>DASWRZ010000114.1:0-28133 GCA_036402935.1 Actinoplanes sp. | reverse complement strand
GATGTTCCAGGTGAACGGTTGCAGCCAGAGTGTTCCGCCGAGTCGCAGCAGGAAGGCCAGCACCGCGAACGGCGCAGCCAGCAGCACGGCGACCCGGGTAGACATCGGGGCAGTCTAGAGACCGCGAAAGCGCTGGTAGATTCCCCTTCTCGGCCGATCATGAAAGCCGCCCGGCCAAGGTCCGGCAACCCATGCGGACCAGAAATGGGACCGACACCGCTGGTCCACGCGCTCGACCAACACGCCATGAACCAAGCCTCGGTCTTTCTTGCCGATCAGTTCGCGGATCGCTGAGCGCATCTGGAGGTGGTTATCGGGCACGGGCCATCCTCGGGTTAGGTCAGGCCGGCCACGCTCGTTGATCAACTTATGCGGCTAACCACGGCATTCAACCGGATCCTTCGGCTGTCCGGTGCGACAGTGCAGTCGGCGACTTTCACCGACCGAGGACTCGTGATAGGGCTTCGCCGACGCCGACGGCGTCTGATCTGCCCGTGCGGGGCGTCGACCACGGCCCGCTACGACACGTCGCGGCGCCGATGGCGGCATCTGGACTTCGGTGCCTGCCAGGTCTGGCTCGAGGCCGACATCCATCGCGTCGACTGCCGTTCCTGCGGGCGAGTCCGCACCGAGCAGGTCCCGTGGGCCCGGCCAAACGCCCGACACACCACCGATTTTGAGAACGTCGCCGCGTGGCTGGCGCAGCGGATGGACAAGGCGGGCATCGCCCGGCTGCTGCGCTGCTCCTGGGAAGCGGTCGACGCGATCGTCACCCGGGTCGTCGCCGACCACATCGACGACGCCCGCCTCGACCACCTTTACCGCATCGGCGTGGACGAAATCTCCTACAAACGCGGCCGCAAGTTCCTGACCATCGTCGCCGACCACGACACCGGCAACGTGGTCTGGGTCGGCAAGGAACCCAGCGGTGATCCCGATGGCGGCACTCCAACGGTGCTGGCGTGGCCAAACACTTTCGGCGTCCGGATCTGCCGAACGGGGTGCGTGCAATCATTCTGACGGCAATCCGGATCCTTGCCCGCTCCGGATCCGCTGCCTCGGCGCGCCTTCGTTTGCTTCTGGGGCAGGCCAGCTTCGCTTATTCGGCAACGCCCAGGTGATCGCTGCAAGAACCAAGGCTCCGCCATATAGCGGGATGACGGTTGATGCCACGACAATCGATGGGGCCGGCGAGACCCATTCCGCTCTCGGGATGTCACCGATGGGGACGAGGAAAATGAGACTGAGGAAGGTGAATACGATGACCGCGCTGGCCGCAATCGCCACGCGATGTCGGTCTTGTAATGCATTGGCGAGACGGAGAAGACCCGCGGCGAGGACGAGCACGATAATCATCCACGTCGACAAGCCGACCAGCCCACGCCAATGACTTTTTCCGGGCACGTCCAGCAGAAAACCCTCGGCGGCGGTGGCAAGCAACTCGGAAGCAATCACAGCTATCGACATTGCGGCAGTGATGGTAAACCTGCGAACGATCGGGTCGCGTCCATACCGCGTCGGAAGCAACCATGCGAGAGCAGCCAGCATGGCCGTAGACCCCACCGCAAGGAGGCCGCTCGAGAACATTTCCTCGGACCAGGCTCGCAGACATGCCGTTTCGCCTGACGCCAAGGCTTCGATGTAACTTCCTGCCGCGAGACAGACGAAGGCCGCCATAAACAACATCAGAGTGTGACCATGATAGCGATCGAAGCCTTCGGTCAGCACGTACACCATTCCGATGAAAACGAACCCGGCAAGCACCGCCGCGAATGCAGACGCAGGTCCCCCGCCGGCGATCGGATTCCAATCGGCGGGATGAGGCAGACTGGAGCAGGGGTCCATCAGCACGTCCCTTCAGGTGGGTGCCGACACGAACTTCATACTGGAGAAGACGGCAATTTCGGCGGCCGGCAACGCCACCCAAGAGGTTGGCGGCTATCCACCAATTTGCTTTTTCATAGCCCGGAAGGCAATACCCGAATGGCCATCCACTGTGGCCGATCGGTCGCCGCGTTCTCATGGCCCGCTGACATTGCGTGATATTCCAGCAGCCCAACTCGCGACCAAGCCGGACTCCGCATCGACGTCGCCCGGGCCGGGCTTCGAACCGGCGCGTTGACCTCCGTGGGTGTACCTCACGGGCTCGCCGGAGGTTGCCGGGGTGAGGGGCGGCCTCCCGGCTGGGGATGCCGAGCAGGCGACTCGTCCCGGTCGGTAGCTAGCAGAATCGGGGCAGGTGATGGGCGAACTGGGCCTGCCAGGACGGCCAATCGTGCGGGACGTCGTGTCCCCAGAGATCTATTTCGTGGTGGATGCCCTTGGCTGCCAGCAGGTCCGCCATTCGTCGGGTCGATGTCAGCGATCCGGTGGTGTCCTCCCGCTGTCGTCGCGCACATGCGGCACCACGGCGTCGAGAATCCACGACCGGTACGTCCCGTGCCGTAGCGCGCGTTCCTCGAGGGCAAGATCGGCGGCCGACCAGGTCCCCGTGTCGAACGAGTCGACGCAGTACAGCTTGACCCGGCCCGCGTCGACAAGGTCGCCGACGGCGGCCACCATGCCATGGTCCGCGAACTCGCCCGCGTTGCCGCCTTCGGTGGGGAACACCAGGACCGGGCGTCCGTAGTGCCCGTAGGCCGCTACCGAGCCGCGGGCGCCCGCCGGTGACCACAGGTCTGCCGTGTAGTGCCGCATCCCGCCATCCTGCCCGCCATCACCGGTACAGAGCGCAGACAGATCGGTCGCATTAGGGGGAACTGGCGAATCCTGGAACGGCCGTTCGGACGTCCGGCAGTGGTGTCACAAGCCGGCCGGCTCGGTCGTCTTCGTACGGGTAGTCATACCATCCGAAGAAGAGGTCGCCATGGCACTCACGTTCACCCGCTCCGGCTCCGGGGCGCCGCTGGTTCTGCTGCACGGCATCGGGTCCGCCCGGCAGGCGTGGGACCCCGTCGTGGACCAGCTCGCCGAGCGGTTCGAAGTGCTCGCGATCGACCTGCCCGGCTTCGGCGGATCGCCGCCTCTGCCCCCCGGCGTCGAACCGCAGCCGTCGGCCATCGCGGCGGCCGTGGCCGCCTTCCTCGACCACCAGGGCGTGGCGACACCCCACGTGGCCGGCAACTCCCTCGGCGGCTGGGTCGCGCTCGAACTCGCCGCCATCCGCCCGATCCAGTCGCTGACGCTGCTCTCGCCCGCCGGGCTGTGGCACCGCAGAACCCCGCTGTACAACCGGATCAGCCTGCGCACCACCCGGGCGCTCGCCAGGCGCTTCACCGCACTGGCACGCCGTCTCGTGCGCTACCCCGCCGGGCGGGTCGTCATCCTGGGTCAGACCCATGGGAACCCGGCGAGGATCTCTATCGCCTACGCCGACATGGCCGTGCGAGCGATGGCCGACTGCCCGGGATTCGAGGCGACTATAAAAGCTACCGAGCCGCGCTGCTACCGGGCCCGTGCACCCATCGATGCGCCGGTCACCGTCGCGTTCGGGTCACGTGATCTGCTCCTGCTACCACACCAGTCGCGGCATCTGGGCGAACTGCCGCCGGGCACACACGTTGCCGAGCTGGCCGGCTGCGGGCATGTCCCGATGGCCGACCGCCCCGTCGCCGTCGCCGCGCTCATCACCGCCGCCACCGAACGAGCCCGACCCAGCCAACCCAGCCCGTCGTAGTTCGACGATGGCCAACCGGATCACCCGCCGATCGCGCGGCGCTCAGGCACAGCCGTTACGTGACATGCTCCTCGACGATGTAGGAACGGGTCCGCGTACGGTCCAGGAATTTTTCCTCGTCTTCGGCTACCCCTGATCCCGGCGCATACATCGTCGACACCCAACTGCGGTAGGCCGCGCGATCGGAGAAGGTGAGCTCGGTGATGATGTCCACATCGTCCCGGCGGCCGTCGGGACGGGGCCCGGTGATGAAGTTGCGCTTGTAGTTCGCCGGCGCGGGCGCGAGGCTGAGGATCAGCGGGACGTGGTGATTCTCGTAGTAGTCGATGAGCGCCGGAAGACTGATCTCCGGCTTCTTGACGAGAAAAGCCATGACTTTGAGCAACTGTCACTCCTGGATTCCGCAGAGGTCTGCCCGGTCCGCCGGTGCGGAGCCGATCCGGCCGGTGCACCCGCCGTATTGGTAACAACGCCAATCGACGCCGGCCGGGGAACGCGGTAGTTCTGGTCGATGACGCTTACTATCGGCCTGGTCGGCGCGGGTCACCGGGCCTCGCAGGTCCACGCGCCGGCCCTGGCGAACTCTCCCGAAATCCGTTTTACCGGCATCTGGGCACGCACGCCACAAACGAGACGGGCGCTCGCCGAGCATCACGGCGTCCGGGCGTACGACCGCTTCGCGGATCTGCTGGAGGAATGTGCGGCGGTGGCGTTCGCGGTCCCGCCGCCGGTCCAGGCGGAGCTGGCCGCTGTAGCGGCTCGGCGCGGCAGGGCCGTTCTCCTGGAGCGTCCGATGGCCGGGGACGTCGCCGGGGCGGAGGAGCTGACCGAGGCGGTCCGGGCCGGAAAGGTGATCTCCCAGCTCGGTCTGGCCTGGCGCTACGACGCGGAGGTGCGCCGCTTCCTCAGCACGGAGGTCAAGCGGATCAAGCCGACCGGCGGTGCCGGCCGGCTGATCTCCGGCAATCATCTGCCCGGCGTCGCCGTCCGCTGGCGAGCCGACCGTGGCGTCCTCCGCGACGAGGGTCTCGACCTGCTCGACCTGCTGCAGGCGGCCCTCGGCCCGATCGTCGGAGTGCAGGCGCGCGGTGAGCCTCGGGGGTGGATCGGCCTCATGCTCGACCACCGAGTGGGTAGGTTCAGCCAGGCGGCGATGTCGGCGACGTCGGCACCGGGCACTTTCCGCGCCGACGCCGAGATCTTCGGGCCGGGCGGCTCGGCCACCCTGGACTGCACCAAGGTTCCGGGCCCGGAGGCCTACCGGACCATGTACCGGGAGTTCGCCGACGCCGTCCAGCAGGGCACCGCCCCGCCGCTCGACGCAAGCCACGGCCTGCACCTGCAACGCGTGATCGAGGCGGCCGAGATGGACGTTCTCGTCGGATCGTAAGCGGCCCATCCGAACAAGCGGCGAGTCGGGCGGAACGCGTACGCGATGCGATGCGCTGCGCACAGTGTCATGAGGTGCCGACTCATCAGGTACCGGCCGCACGAACGTCCTGCTGCGGTATCGCCTGTCGCGGGTGAGGCGCGCTCACCTAGCAACGGCGACGATGAGGGCAACGGCGACGATGAGGGCGACGGCGACGATGAGGGCGACGGCGACGATGAGGGGGCCAGATCATCAGCAACTTCCTCCGCGGCGACGTGCACATCGAGCTGGAAGACGAGGGCGTTCTGACGGTGCGGCCGGGACAGGCCGCCCCGAGAGAGCCGCGTCAGATCGAGGTCAGGGAGGCCTGAGGAGGACATGACCATACCCGTCATGCGGCACATCGCCCTGCCCGCCGGAGAGCGGATTCCCGTGCTGGGGCAGGGTACCTGGCACATGGCCGAGGTACGCGAGCGCCGCGGGGAGGAGCTCGCCGCGCTGCGGGTCGGTCTCGACCTCGGCCTGACGCTGATCGACACCGCGGAGATGTACGCCGAGGGGGCCGCCGAACGGCTGGTCGGCGAGGCTGTCGCCGGACGGCGGGACGAGGTGTTCCTGGTCAGCAAGGTACTGCCGGCGCACGCCACCCACCGCGGCACCATCGAGGCTTGCGAAGCCAGCCTGCGCCGGTTGAAGACCGACCGGATCGACCTGTATCTGCTGCACTGGCGGGGTTCGGCGCCGCTGTGGCAGACGGTCGAGGCGTTCGTGGAGTTGAGAGAGCGCGGGTGGATCCGTTATTGGGGGGTGAGCAACTTCGACGTCATGGACCTCACCGAACTGTGGGGGCTGCCGCGGGGGTCGGAGGCGCAGGTCGATCAGGTGCTCTACAACCTCCTCCGGCGCAGCCCGGAGTACAACCTGCTGCCCTGGTGCCGTGAGCGGGAGCTGCCGGTGATGGCGTACTCGCCGATCGAGCAGAGCCGCCTCCTGACCCATCCGGCTTTGCGGGGGGTGGCCGAGCGACGCGAGGTCACCCCGGCTCAGGTGGCCCTGGCCTGGGTGATCCGGCAGCGCGGGGTCTGCGCGATCCCCAAGGCCGGGTCGCCGGCCCACGTCCACGAGAACGCGGCCGCGCTCGGCGTCAGGCTCAGCCGGGACGACCTGCTCGAGCTCGACCTGGCGTTCCCCCCGCCCCTCAAGGCCCGTCCACTGGAAACGCTGTGACGCGGCGACCGCTCGACCGCGCGGCACTCGGGCCGAGCGGGGACATCAAGGAGGGCCGGCATGGACTACGACGCATTCATCTCCGTCATCCAGGACGCGCTGGGCAGTGACCGGGAGACCGCCGAGCGGGCGGCCCGCGCGGTACTGAGCGTCCTCGGCAAGCGGCTCGGCACCGACGAGGCGCGGGTGTTCGTCTCCCATCTGCCGCCGGAGGTGGGTGGGTGGTTGCATACCTCGGGCGGCGCCCAGTCCTTCGACGCCGAGGAGTTCGTGCGCCGGGTCGCCGAACAGGAGGACACCGATCCCGGCACCGCGGAACGGCATGTCATCTTCGTTCTCGCCGCCCTGGCCCGCGCCCTCCCCGATCGGGAATACGAGCACATGGTCGCCCGGCTGTCCAAGGACTACGCGCCGCTGCTGCCGAAGGCCGCGACGCCCCCGGTGCTGTCCACCCGGGCATTCCTCGACCGGATCGGGCAACGCGCCGGCGTCGACGCCTCGGCCGCGCCGCGGGTCGCGGAGGCCGTCCTCGAGACGCTGGCCGAGCGGATCACGGACGGCGAGGCTCTCGACCTCACCACACGGCTTCCCGTCCGGTTCCACGGTGCGATCAAGCGCGGCGCCGTCCGGGGCGACGCCACGACCCGGAAGATGGCGCCGGACGAGTTTCTGCGCCGCGTTGCCCAGCGGGCGGGCGTCGACGAGGAGCGCGCCCGCGATTACGCGCGGGCGGTGCTCGCCACCGTACGGGAGGCGACCCGGGACGAATTCCTCGACGTGACAGTGCAGCTCCCGGCCGGCTACCGGGACCTTCTGGGTGTCGGATGATGATCCGGTTCTCGACCGCGGTCACACCCGGCGCCGACCACTCGTCCGACCCCTCGTCCTGACCGGCGGCCCCTACCGGCCGCCGTTGCCCGGTACAGACGTCTCGGTCAGGCCGCGGCGGATCTCCGCCAGCTCGTCGTCGAGACCGCTCAGATCCGGGTCCAGCTCCCGCACCCGCGGCGCCAACCGCTGCAGCAGGTCAACGGTCGCCAGCGCCAACCGCAGCGCGTCCTCGGCCGGATGGTCAGCGAGTATCGATTCGATCTGCTCGGCAAGGCTCGCCAGCGTTTCATCGGTGGTAGCCGGCATGAGGTAGCCGCGGAGGCCTGGAGGGTCCCCCGCCTCCGCTCGCATCTCGGCCAGCGCGGTCACGACCGCGCGACGGCCGCTGAGCCGGTCGAGCAGCCCGATGAGACGGTACGTCCGCGCCACCAGACGGGGGCGCCCTGGATGGCCGTCGAGCCACGCCTCCAGGGCCGCCGGGCCGCCCAGGTGTTTCCTGAGCTTGGAGAGTGCCGCGGCGGCTGAGTTGGGCAGCATCCAGTGCATAGGCAGCAGCCGAGCCACCTGCTCCGCGAGCGCTGACTCGCCGGAGTGATCCAGCTTGCCGGACGTGAACGCGTCGACCAGCTTCCGTTCGAGGTTCGCCGCGGTCATCGTCGGTCGCCGTATCCGCTCAACGCGGTGATCGTCTCGTCCGACCGCGGCACGCCGAGCCCCGCGCCGACGGCCATGCTGAGCAGGAGCACGAAGAACAGCACGCCGTGCAACACCGACCTCCTATCCGGTCCGCTGCGCCGACCCGCCCGGCGAGGAAGTTGCGGCCGCGGCGAGCCCTGAACCGCGCTCGGCATCAAGACTTACACCGCCCGGCGCCCGGCATCGATTGGCAGTCCTGCCAATTCCGGCCCAGGCCGGCGGGATACCCCGGCCGGGGTGATGTCTTCTCACCCGCACCCACCTTTGGATCAAAGCGAACCGTCGTTGTTACCCGAACACCGAAGGAGACGCGATGGCTTACCCGCAGCATGCCGCCCGGGCAACGTCGTCTCGAACGATGGTTGATTCCGGACGGCTGTGGGCCGGCGGCATCGCGAGCGCGGTCGTGGCCGCGCTGGCCGGAGTCGTCGGCTTTCTGGTGGTCCGTGGCCTGCTCGGGATTCCGGTGCTCGCCCCGACGGCGGATGGCGCATGGGGTGACATCAGCACGACGATATACGCGCTGTCGGCCGCGTTCGCCGCTCTGCTCGCTACCGGCCTCGTCTACCTGTTGATCCTGTTCACACCGACGCCGTACCTGTTCTTCGGCTGGATCATGGGCCTGGCTGTCGTCGCGGGGATCGTCGCGCCCTTCATCAGTGGCGCGGAGCCGAGTGCCAAGGTCGCCACCGCGATGATCAACCTGGTCGTCGGAGTGGCGATCTGGTGCCTGGTCGCGAGCGTCGCGCGCACTGCGGTACGCCGCGGGACCGCGCGGACTTTCGGCCGGGTCCCCGGAAGCCCGGCCTGAGTGACCGGCCCCGTACGAGCACGTCGACATCGAGGCGGCGGCAGCCATCGGCACGCAATGATGGACGCGCTGAAGCTGGTCCGACCCAGGTAGGCCCGCACGAAGAATGGGGTCGAGCAAAGGAGTGCAGC
This sequence comes from Actinoplanes sp., assembly GCA_036402935.1. Classification (GTDB taxonomy): domain Bacteria; phylum Actinomycetota; class Actinomycetes; order Mycobacteriales; family Micromonosporaceae; genus Actinoplanes. Next base: position 19,389 of record DASWRZ010000114.1, on the reverse strand, counting down.
TCATGGTCGAAACCGGGTACCGAGCGTTTGACACCACCGTAGACAAGACCAATCACGTGCTGACGGAGATCGAGCAGACGTACGGCTGGCCCAAAGAGCGCCGCAATCAGTCCTACGGCGCGCTGCGGGCGGTCCTGCACGCCCTGCGGGACCGGCTGACCGTTGATGAGTCCGCACACCTCGCCGCCCAGCTGCCGATGTTGATCCGCGGCATCTACTTCGAAGGCTGGGACCCCAGCCGGGTGCCGGAAAAGATTGACCGCGAGGAGTTTCTCCGTCGGGTCCGACGTGAATTTTCCTTTGACGTTCGGGGCGGTCCGGAAAAGTTGGTGGCGACCGTGCTCAATGCGGTCAGGAAACACGTCAGCGATGGCGAATGGCAAGATATCAAGTCGAGCGTGCCGAGAGATCTCGCCGCCGTGCTGCCATAAGCTAGTCGGTGCGCAGGGGAGGCAGGAGGGCGGCGATCGCGGCGTGGCCGGCCGCGTTGGGGTGGTCGCCGTCGGCGGCCAGGAGGTTGGTCGGGTCCTGCGTGCCGTCGGGGCCGTGGAAGGCCGCGTCGGTCGAGACGTACGTCGCGTGGGTTTCGGCGGCGGCCTCGCGCAAGCCGTCGTTGGCGTATTCGGTCGCGGTGACCGAACGCTTGACGCCGGCCGGGCCGTACGCGGCGGCGGCCACCTGGCCGTCCTGGACCACGTTCCAGTAGCCGAGCACCAGGACCGTCGTGGCGCGGACGGCGTCGATCGCCCGGATCGAGGCGACGACGTTCTGCTGCATGGTGGTGGCCGCGTCGGGGAACGAGGTGTCGGCTTCGAAGGCGGTGGCCAGGTCGTTGGCGCCGATCATCAGGACGACCTCGTCGGCGGTGGCCAGGCGGGAGCGTACGCCGGGGATCTGGGCCAGGACGTCGGCCGAGGTGTAGCCGGGTACGGCCAGGTTGTCCGAGACGGCGTGGACCGCGCGGGCATAGGTGACCGGGAACGGATCGCAGTCGCACGCCGAGCCCGCCGGAACCGAGTCGCCCAGGGTGACCACGACCGCCTCGGCGGGCGACGAGTGCACGGGTGCCCGAGCGGCCGCCGACGGCAGCGTGCCGCATCCGGCCGGCGCCACGACCAGCAGTGCCACGACCAGCAGCGCCGCGGCCGCACACCGCACGCTCTTGAGATCCATCGCGACGACCCTAACCGCGCAACCTGTGTATCGGAGGGTCACCGCGCCAGAACGGCCGGCAGGGTCACCGTGAAGCTGCTGCCCCGGTCGAGCTCGGAGCGGGCCGCCACCGAGCCACCGTGCTCGGCCACGATCGTCCGCACGATCGCCAGGCCGAGCCCGTTGCCCGGCACGGCCAGGTGCATGGCGTTGGCCGCCCGGTGGAACGGGCTGAACAGGCCGGGCAGGTCGTCGGCCGGGATGCCGATGCCGGTGTCGGTCACCGTGACGACCACGTCGTCCTTCCCGGCCGCGACCCGCAATCCCACGCGGCCGCCGGCCGGCGTGAACTTGATGGCGTTCTCCATCAGGTTGCGCAGCGCCCGCTCCAGGTGGGCGGCGTCGCCCCGCACCCAGGCCGGCTCGGCGTCCAGCGTCGCGTCCAGGTCCTTGGCCCGGGCGGCCGGACCGAGCTCGGCGTGCAGGCCGCCGGCCAGGGCGGCCACGTCGACCGGCGCCGGCTCGGAGCCCGTACGGTCGTTGCCGCGGTCGAGCAGCAGCAGGTCGGCGACCGTGGCCCGGAGCCGGTTGGCGTTGCGCAGGATCACGTCGACGCTGCGTACCTGAGCCGGGGAGAGGTCGTCGTCGGCCAGCATCTCGGTGTAGCCAAGGATGCTGGTCAGCGGCGTGCGCAGCTCGTGCGTGACGGTCGAGACGAAGACGTCCTTCTGTTCGTCGAGGATCCGCAGCTCGTTGATGAGCCGGAGCTGGCGCAGCCGCAGCCGCTCCTGGGTCAGGCCGTGCTCGATCTCGCGGGCGGCGGCGGCGAGCAGGCGGCGCTCGCCCTGCGACCAGACCGGCGCCGACGGGCGGACCAGGCAGATCAGCCCGGGCGCGCAGTCCGTGTCGCCGGCCAGCGGGATCGCGATCGCGCCCGGCAGCTCCGGCAGCACCGTCACCTCCTCGGGCTCGCCTTCGCGAATCCGGCGGGCCAGCTCGGCGTCGAGCGGGTCGCCGCCGGCCGGCAGGGTCACCTCGAGGGTGCTGCCGCGCCGCACGACGGACCGGCTGTGGACCTGGCCGGCGCCGAACGTACGGGCCAGGTGCGCGGCGATCCGCTCGGCGATCTCCGGCCAGTCGCGGTCGCTGCGCAGTTCGGCCGCGACCGCGTGGCGCAGCTCGCCCCGGGCGGCCCGGGCCTGCTCGGCGCCGATCAGCCGTTCGGTCTGCTCGGCCAGCCCGTTCACCGTGCCGATCAGCGTGCGGACCTCGGCCGGGCCGCCGACCTCGGCACGCGCCGAGAGGTCGCCGGCGGTGAGGCGGCGCAGCGTACGCCGCAGGTGCTCGAGCGGGTGCAGCACGTGCCTCTGGTGCAGCAGGGCGACACCGAGGCCGGTGCCGAGGATGAGTACGGCCAGGGCCGCGAACAGCAGCTGAGCCAGGTGCTCCTGCCCGCGGTCGGCCGCGGCCGTGGTCTCCTGCTCGGTGGCGATGGCGGCGTCGGCGTCCGAGTTGGCGGTGCGGACCCGGTCGAACAGGTCCTTGCCACGCTCGGCACGGTCCTGGTCGGCGTCCGCCGCGCCGGCGTTGACGATCGGGATGGCGTACGCGTAAAGCCATCGGAAAGCGGCCTGGTGCTCCTCACGCACCAGGCGTTGCACCTCGCTGTCGCCGTTGACCTGGCCGAAGGCGCTGAAAGCGCCGATCCGGCCGCTCTCGTAGGGCTCCAGGAAGTTGCGCTCGCCGGTGAGCTGAAAGCCGCGCACGCCGGTCTCGGCGTCGGTCATGAACTGCAGGGCGGCCCGGTTGGCCTCCCGCGCGCGGGTCATCCGGTCGGCCCGCGCGGTGTGCTCGTCCCGAAGCCGGTCCCCCACCACGAGCTGGAGGAAGACCAGCGCCAGGAAGAGCAGCAGGAGCAGGGTGAAGCTCGCGACGGCGCGCTGCTTGACGCTCATCGGGCAACCGCCGGGACGCCGGCCGCTATCGCGGCCGGGCGCTGCTGCTCAGGGGCGGTCACGCGGATAAGGTCGGCATCCGCGCGCCGCCATATGAGGATCAGCCCCCGAGCGTCATGGTTGCACTTCAGCCGCCGAAGGCGATGGCCTGGCTGGGCGGGGTGAAGTCCGGGTAGTCGCCGTCGCCGACCGCGGTGCTCAGGGTGTGCGCGACCGCGTTGACCACCAGGCCCTCGACCGAGGTGCCGACGTGGTCCGACGGGTTCACCGGGTCGTTGGCGATCCCGGCCGCCGCGTAGGTGCGGGTGAAACCGACGAAGGTCTCGGTCATGTTGTTCTCGGTGCTGCCGGTCTTGCCGGCCACCGGCCGGCCGCCCATGATCCCGGCGACCTGCTGGGCGGTGCCGCCGTCGCATTTTCCGTACGTGGTCTGCTCCCCGACCGGGCACCGCGCGGCATCGGTAGCGGCCCGGGCCACGTCGGGCGAGAGTACCTGCTTGCAGTCGGTCGCCACCGGGACCGCGCGGCCGCCGGCATCCTTGATCGACTGGACCGGCAGCGGCTTGCAGTAGGTGCCCTCGGCCGCCACGGTCGCGTAGGCCGAGGCCAGCTCGAGCGGGGTCACGTCGATCACGCCGAGGGTGAACGAGCCCCACGAGTCGGCGCCGGTCCTGGCCAGCGCGGCGTCGGCCGGCGCGCTGAACGCGATGCCCAACTTCTTGGCCTCGGCGACCACCGCGGCCGGCCCGACCTGCTCCTCGAGGTGCACGAAGAAGGTGTTGACCGAGCGGCCGAACCCGTCCCACATGCTGCGGTTGCCGTCCATCCATGACGGGTTGTCGTTGCCCGGGCAGTACATGCCGCCGCAGTTGCCGGGGCCGTTGTCGGGCCACTGCGTGGGCAGCTTGGCCGGCGAGTCGTAGACGCTGTTCAGCGGCATGCCCTTCTCGAGGGCGGTCAGCATGGTGAACATCTTGAACGTCGAGCCGGATGGGTAGCCGTACGTGCTGCCGCCACCGCTGATCAGCGGATTGGTCGTCTCGGAGATCGACTTGCCGTTGCTGAAGTGGCGGTTGACCGCCAGTGCGGCCACCTTGCCCGAGCCCGGCTCGACCACCGCGATCGGCAGGGTCTTCTTGTTGTCGAGCGAGTAGACGGCGCGCGACTGCTTGGCCGCCTCCTTCTGGATCTTCGGGTCGAGCGTGGTGACGACGGTGTAGCCGCCGCGGCGCAGCGCGTCCTCCCGGTCGGCGACCGTCTTGCCGAACTGCGGCTGCTGATCCCACCAGCGCTGCAGGTAGTCGCAGAAGAAGCCCCACCCGTCGGTGGCACCGGACGCGTCGACGCAGCCGTTGGGCTGGGCCTTGCCCGAGTACGTCAGCTTCTCCTTGAGCGCGGCCGCCTGCTGGGCCGGCGTGATCGTGCCGGCCTTGGCCATCGCGGCGAGCACGTACTCCTGCCGCGCCCGGGCCTTGGTCTTGTCGCCGCTGATCGGGTTGTCGGCGTCGGGGTTCTGCACGATGCCGGCGATCAGGGCGGACTGGGCCAGATCGAGGTGGGCCGGCGAGGTGCCGAAGATCCGCCTTGCGGCGGCTTCCACCCCGTACGCGCCGTCGCCGAAATAGACGATGTTGAGGTAGTTCTGCAGAATCTGCTGCTTCGTGAGGCGGTGTTCGAGCTCGATCGCGTACTCCGCCTCCTGCAGCTTGCGGGCCGGGGTGTCGGCGGTGGCGTCGATGCGCTGCTGCGGCGTGAGGTTGGGATCTTCCTTGAGAACGTTGCGTACCACCTGCATGGTCAGCGTCGAGGCGCCCTGCTGGGCGCCGCCGGCCTGGCTGTCGCTGACGAACGCGCGGGCCACGCCCTTGGCGTCGACGCCGCCGTGCTGGAAGAAGCGGGTGTCCTCGGCCGCGACGATCGCGTCCTGCATGGTCTTGGAGATCTGGCCGAGGGCGACGTCGTGCCGGTCCTCGTCGTAGAACGTCGTGATCAAGGTCTTGCCGTCGTCCGCGTAGATCCGGGTGACCTGGGCCGTGGGCGGGGCCAGCAACTGCGGTGGCAACTGGTCCTGCTGCTTCTTGGTCCAGTCGGCGCCGGCGGTGAGCACGGCTCCCACCGGCACCGCGGCCACTCCCACCAGAGTGCCGACGAGCAGCAGAACTCCGCTCAGCCGGGCCAGGGCACCGCCTTGCCGGCGCCGTGGTGTCCGGGGTACGGGAGAAGTCATCCGGATAGTCCTTCCTCGGTACTCGGTCTCAGCCGTAACACCGGTACCTGAGATGTGCCTGGATTTCGTTACCGATCCGTAACAAAGGCCGCACCCTATACGTGTGGTGACGATCACAACATCGACGACGAGGCACTCTGTCCGGATCTGCGACCAATATACGAGGCCGAATCAAATCTTCATCACGGAGCGTAATCGTGATCACGTGACTTGGGTTACTGACTAGTAGCCACGCCACTTGTAGTCCCCGGGCAGTAGCGGCAACATTTCCCGCACGTTAAACGACGGCATCGACGGACCTCACTGCTGGCGGTTGCTCGACAGGGTCGCCCGTCGATGCGAGCGGGTGGCGGCGTGGCGGCGAGCCGTCTTCGAAGAACAAGGAGGATCCGTGAAGGAATCGCCCGGCGATCCGGCATACGGACGTACCAATTGGCGAAGATTCGCCGTTTCGATCGGACTGCCGCTCGCCGTCGCAGGAGGTCTCGTCCTCGCTCTGCAGCAGGGCGCGATCGCGGCCAGCTTCATGGTGTCCGGCCAGGACTTCAAGCTGTCCGCGACCGAACTCGACGGCCACGGCTTCACCCAGTACTCGGGCGGCATGCCGGTGGCGAGCAACTCCGACACCTCCAGCGACCCGAAGGCCTCGGGCACTAAGATCATGGCGCTGTCGGGCATCCACGACGCCACGATCACCAAGCTCTGCCAGACCGTGAAGGCCACCACCCCGTTCCCGATCGTCATGCGCATCGACGCCGGGGACGGCACCACCGACGACACCAAGGTGCACGCGGACGACCTGCTGATCGGCATGTCCGACCTGCAGGGCAACGCCACCTTCACCAACATCCAGATCGGCGTCAACGCGACCTCGCTGACCGACGACGGCAAGCCCGCCGACTCGCACGGCCAGGTCGGCGGCTTCGGCCAGCAGGCCACCGACGTCGACATCAAGAACCTGAAGCAGACCGCGAGCTACACCTCGGCCGGCAAGTTCACCCTCAACGGGATGCGCCTGCACCTCTACGTCGGCGCCGCGGCGGCCGGCAAGGAGTGCTTCACCGACTGAGCAGTTCCGCCTACCGGGGCTCGCGGAAAACCTCCGCGGGCCCTGCCCCTTTTGATGCACGAGCAACGGTGATGGAGGAGTAGTGACGGCAGGCGACGTCTGGCGAAGGTTCGGCCGATGGCGGCACAGGCGCCCGTTCTGGGGGTGCGTCTTCCTGTTGCTCGCCGGCGCGGAACTCTTCTACACGGCGAACGCGTCCCTGGCCGGGATGTCGATCCACCTGGGGCCGACCGGTTTCCTCTCCTACCTCCTCCCGCTGATCCTGATCGTCTGCGCGCTGCTCTGCATGTTCTCGCCGGCGCAACGGCTCTTCTACGGCATCGTCGGGCTGCTGGACGCGCTCTACTCGTTCATCGGGCTCAACCTCGGCGGCTTCTTCATCGGCATGCTGCTCGGCATCATCGGCGGCGCGCTGGTGATCGCCTGGGGGCCGCCCCGGATCCGCCCGGTGGACCCCGACTTCGTCCCGATCGCCGACCAGGTCGCCATCGACCAGGAGGCCTCCGAGACCGGGGAGATCAAGACGCTTTCCTCTGGTGATGCCGACGCTTTCCCGGGTGGCGCTTTCCCGGGTGGCGCTTTCCCGGGTAGCGCTTCCGCGGGTGACGCTTCCCCGGGTGACGCTTCCCCGGGTGACACTTCCCCGGGTGACGCCGAGACCGAGCGGGTCGAGGTCGCGGGACACGACGACCGGCCGACCGAGATCGTGCCCGGTTTCGACGACCAGGAGGGGCCCAAAAGCCGACCCGGGCGATCCCGGCTCAGCCGGAATCCCAAGGCCCTGACGGTCGCGTTCATCGTCATGGGACTGACGGCCGCCATGCTGGCAGTCGGCAGCCGGGTGCCCGCCAGCGCCGCTGCCGACTGTCCTTCCGGGCTTCCCTCACGCTCCGCGTCGACTTCCCCTTCCCGTACGACCGCCGCGGCCGACCCGGCCGCGGCGCGTTCCTCGTCCTCGTCCAAGTCGTCGTCCGCCGGAGGGTCGTCCTCCACCGGATCCACTTCCGGGTCGTCCACCGGCGGGGCTTCCGGTGGGTCGACCGCGTCACCGACCCCGTCGGCCAGCAAGGACAAGGACGGCAATCCGATCGCCGACGGGGTGAAGGGAATCGTCGGCGGCCTCGGCAACCTGCTCGGCCTGGGCGGCGACGACCCGTCGTCCTCTCCGAGCGCGTCGCCGTCGCCGTCGGAGACCCCGGCCACCCCGGCCACCCCGCCCGCCGCCGACCCCCCGCCCGCCCCGACCGGCAGCACCCCCGACCCGACCGGGACCACGGCCGGCCCGGCGGCCTCTTCCCCGGCGACGCCGACCTCCGCGGCGCCCAGCGCCGGCGCCGACATCCCCTGCCTGGGCCCGCGGGTGTTCGGACTCAACGCGGCGGCCGGTGGCATCCCGCTGATCGCGGCCAAGCCGGGACTGCTCGAGACCGACTCGCTGACGATGCTCGGCGCGACCTACGACGGCGTGGTCAACCTGCCGACCGGGACCGGCACCTCGGCGCGGGTGCTGAAGTTCAGCATGAACTCGGCCGAGAACAAGCCCTTCAGCCTCACCACGGACAAGACGAACGGCGTCCAGACCGTGATCACGAGCAACGACCTGACCACGGCGGGGAACGTGAAGTTCTACACCGAGCGGTTCGAGGGCAAGCTCTTCGGCCTCTTCCCGGTCGTGTTCACCCCCGACCAGCCGCCGCCGCTGACCGTGCCGATCATGTGGTTCACCGCCGTCAAGATCCAGCTGAACTACGTCCAGTGCGACAAGCTGACCGCCTACCCGCTGCACATCGCCGAGAAATAGGTCAGCTGCGGCGCTCCCGCCAACCGGCGACCACCTCGTCGGCGTCGAGCGCCGGCAGCACCACCGGCGGCCCGTCCATCAGGCCCACCCGGGCCTTGTGGATGCGTTCGTTCAGCTCGGTGACATAGTCGCGGACCTCACGCTCGGTGCGCAGCCGGTCGACCCTCGGGACCAGGTCCTCGGTGTCGCGGCGCAGGGCCAGGGTCGGCGGGATGACGCCGGAGGTCGCACCCTCGCGCTCGAGCCAGTCCTTGACCCACCAGTCCTCGTCGTACTCCCGGCCGTGGTCAGGCAGGGGCTTGCCCAACCCGGGCAGGTTCTCGAACTCGCCCCGCTCGGCGGCCTCCCGCAGCTGGCGATCGATGGACGACTCATACCAGTGGACCATGCCGGCAATTCTAAAGGCGTATTTTGGTGGCTGCCTCCGACGGAAGGGACCACCGCCATGTGCCGCAGCATCCACCAGCTGCACAACTTCGAACCGCCGGCCACCGCCGAGGAGGTCCACGCCGCGGCCCTCCAGTACGTACGCAAGATCGCCGGCACCACCAGCCCGTCGGCGGCCAACCAGGAAGCCTTCAACCAGGCCGTCGCCGCCGTCTCCGCGGCCACCGCCGACCTGCTGGCCGCCCTGGTGACCACCGCCACCCCGAAGAACCGCGAGATCGAGGCCGCCAAGGCCCGAGCCCGCGCCGAGCGGCGCTACGCCTCCTGAGCCTCCGGGGGCGGAGCGCCCGCTTGCCGGCAGCGGGTTTCGGCGCCAGGCCCGGCGGGGCCGCGTCCCGTCTGGGCTCACGCTTGCCGACAGCGGGTCTCCACACCGGGCTCAGCGGGACCGTACGCGGCTCGGCCCGTGCTCGCTGACAGCAGGTCTGTGCACCAGGCCAGGCGGAGCTCCGTCCCGGTTGGCCTTGGTCTCGTCGGTTCCGGTGGCCGACGTCCGTCAGTATCCGTGGAACACAAATTCCGGCGATCAGATCCGAGCTTTCAAAACTGTATTTTCTTTCCGTCTGCACTCCAGGATGGCATGATCAACCATTAGCGCGGGCCGCTGCGAGGCGGAACAATATTCGTGTGGGGCAACTTCAGCTTTTCAACCGGGCACAATTGTCAGCAATGCGCGACCGCACCCGATCGCGAAACTATTCTCCAGAGCGCGACGAATTCCGTCGCACTCATGAGCGCCATCGCAATTGGGGCCTCGCTCAGCGCCACGGCGAGAAGATGCACCGTCTCTCCGAGGCCCGCCGAGCGGCCGCGCGCGAGGACCACGTCCCACATGCACGAGGCGAGCAGTCGGCCGATCAGTCCCGGCCACCGCATTCGCCCACGGCGAAGCAAGCAACGCCGTGCCCACCGCCGAAATCCAACCCGGCCGAACAACACCAGCGGCCTGCCCCGGAGCCCGCCCCACCATCCGTCCCGAAACCCGACGCAACCGGGCAACACCAGCCACGGGCACCGCGATCCGACATGGCCGGGCACCACCAGCCACAGGCACCGCGATCCGACATGGCCGGGCAACACCAAAGACCGGCACCGGAATCCGGCCCAGCCGACCGACACCCACAGCCCGCACCGCGATCCGACTCAAAGGTGCAACACCCACAGCCCGCGCCACGATCTGGCTCAATCGTGCGACACCAACGGAGCACGCCGCGATCCAGACCAGCCGAGCAACAACGACGGCCCGGGCAGCAATCTGGTTCTGCCGAGCAACCGCCGGCGCCGCGATCCAGGCCTACCGAGCAACAGCAACGGTCCACACCGGAAACCGGCCCGACCGAGCCGCAACAACGGCCGGCGCCTAGATTTGGGCCAGCCGAACAACAGCAACGGTCCACACCAGAAACCGACCCGACCGAGCCGCAACAACGGCCGGCGCGGCGATTTGGGCCAGCCGAACAACATCACTTACCGGCACCGCGGCCCAACCCGGTCGAACAGCCCCACCCACCGACACCACGGCCCGACGCCGCCCGACAACATCACCCACCGACTCCGCGGCCCAACCCAGTCGAACGGCCCGACCTATTGGTATCGCGGCCTGGCTCCGTCGAGCAGAATCGGTCATCCGCCGCGGAGCCGGGCCCCGCCGGGCAGCGGCCACTGGCTCGGAGAAGCGAGCATGAGGGCCGGGATGTGGGGCTAACCGGCCGACAGCATCGCCGCCGGGGCGGGTGGTGGCTGCGGGCCGCCCCGTCGGTTGGCTTCGCCCGCGCAAGGAGCGATCGTCACGGCCCTGGAGATTGCCGAGGAGACGGCCTGCGAGGTGATGGTGCCATCGGCTTCGGCATAAGCCTCGGCCCACGGATGCCCGGCCAAAGGGACTCGTCTGCTGTTACGCGAACCATGCACCATTTCCCGACGACCGTATCCTCGCCATAGGGGCCTGGGCCGCTGGCCGGCCGGACGGAGGAGAGTTGCATGCCGGGGACAATTGTTGCCGTAAGGCGGCATCGGCTCATTGTCCGCCGATTACCCTCGACGACGAAGATGGCGCGATAGAAGCGACAGGGGAATTGGTTTTCTGGCCTTTCGGGAAGCGGGTGGTCAGCTATTTTCCTCGATGTACTTCTTGGGGTCTTTGTCGGCGAAGGAGAGGCCCTTCCCCAAGGGGTGCTCGCCGAAGAAGCGGAGCCAGCGGGCGCCCAGTTCGAAGCGCAGGTCGCGGGTCGCGTGCTTGCGGAAGTCGGGCAGCACCTCGTCCTCCTCCTCGGCCAGGTGCTCGCTGTTCTCGGTGCGGGCCGTCCAGACGCCCTTCCACCAGGCGTCCGAGCCGACCGGGTGTTTGCGGGCCGCCTCGATGCCGTCGCGGATCTTGTTGTGGTCGCGGATCGCGTCGTCGGTCTCCTCGTCGGCTTCGTCGCCGCCTGCGTCCTTGAGCAGGTGCGGGTAGAGGATTTCCTCCTCGGCGTCGGCGTGGATGTCGTGGTGCAGGGCCAGCGGGGTCCAGATGGCCTCGAGATCTTCGGGGCTTCGCGCGTCGTCCAGGCGGGCGAAGCCGACCCGGAAGCGGTGGTGGTCGTCGAGGATCAGCGCGGTGATGTCGTCCATGACGAGCACCGTACGACCGCGCAGCCGTCGATGCTTACCGACCCGCGCCGCGTCGGCTCATTTCGCCGCCCCACGGAGTTCGCCGCCCCACGGAGTTCGCCGCCCCACGGAGTTCACCGCGGGGCGGCGCCTCACCGCACCACGCAACCGGACCACGGGGCTTCGCCGCGAGACGAAGCCCCACCGCACCACGCAACCGCACTACGCGGCTTCACCTCGGGACGAAGCCCCACCATGGGACGAATCCGCACTACGCGGCCTCACCACGGGACGAAGCGTCACCGCACAACGGGGCTTCGCCGCACAAGCCGGGGTCCGGACCCCGGATTTGTTCGGGGTCCGGACCGGGTAGGCGGTGCCGGCGCTCAGGTGCGGGCGGCCGGGATTGACGGCTCGGACGGGGACTTTGCCTTTGCTGCGGCGGTGACGGGCGTGGGGCGGCGGCCGGCGCGCAGGAACGCCGCCGCCGCGAGCAGGAGGGCCAGGGTGGCGACGATCAGGCCGATTACGGCTGGAGTACGCGTACCGCCGGAAGCCGGAGCGGCGGCAGGTGCCTGAGTTGCGGCGGGCGCGGCTGCCGCGGCAGCGGCGGCCAGCTTCAGGACCGGGGCGGGGTGTTCGGGCTCGGTGCCGTCGGAGGACGGCTCGTCGATCCAGCGGACCACCGTGCCGTCCGAATAGGTCTGGAGGGCCTTGAAGACCAGCTGGCCGGAGGCGGGCAGCGGGCCGAGGGAGACGTCGAACTCCTGGAACTGGCCCGGCTTGATCGCCGCACCTGCGTCGGCGGTCCAGACGATGCGGGAGACCGCCTCGGTGATCTCGTGGTCGTGGGTCTTGAGCGGGGTGGCGAGCTTCGACTTCGTCGGGGTGGCGGTCCAGCCGGGCACCGGCTTCACGGAGACCGAGGCGATCGGCTGGTCGGCGGGGAAGGCGACCTCGAGCTTGGTCGTGTCGGTGTTGTCGGTCTCGTTCGGGACACGGAACGTCACCTTGGTGTAACCACCGGGCGTAGCCGTGTTGGGGTTCACGGTCACGTGGGCATCGGCCGGGGCGGACACGGCCAGGACGAAGCCGGCCGTTGCCAGGACTACGGATGCTCGCTTCAGGAGAGACATGCCCGGTTGGTCGGCCGGTCGCGCTGATTAGTTCCCGGTCGAATCAGGAAGTCACCGGAAGGCGTACGTCGACTCGCAGGCCCGGACCCGCGTCGCTCAGGGTGACCGTTCCGCGATGCCGGCGGACCAGCTCGCGGACGATCGCCAGGCCGAGCCCGGAACCGCCCGCATCGCGGGCGCGGGCGTCGTCGAGCCGGGTGAAACGGTCGAAGACCCGTTCGCGTTCGACCGGTGGGATGCCCGGGCCGTCGTCCGTGACCGTGATGCGCTGGTAGGAGCCGTCGGGCTCGGCCGCGAGCCGCACCTGGGTGGTCTTGTGGCGGACGGCGTTGTCGAGCAGGTTGCCGATCATGCGGGCCAGGCCGTCGGGGTCGGCGCGCACGGTCAGCGGCGACGGCGGCGGCTGATAGGTGACGTCGGGATAGCGTGCGGCCAGGTCGCCCAGGAACTGGCCCAGGTCGACCTCCTCGAAGCGGCGGGCCGGGGTGCGGGCCGCCCCGTCGTCGGCCCGGGCGAGCAGCAGCAGGTCGTCGACCAGGCGGCTGAGGCGGTCGACGTCGGTGAGCAGGTCGCCGGTCAGCTGCGGCCAGTCGGTGGTGTCGGGCAGGTGCTGGGCGACCTCGAGCTCGGTACGCATGTTGGTCAGCGGACTGCGCAGCTCGTGGGCGGCGTCGGCGACGAACGCCCGCTGCTTGGCCCGCGCGGTGTCGAGCCGGTGCAGCATGCCGTTGAGGGTGACCGCGAGCCGGTGGATCTCGTCGCGGGACTCGGGTACCGGCAGCCGGCCGGCCCGGGTGCCGCCGGTGATCTCCTCGGCCCCGGCGGTGAGGTCGTCGACCGGGTTCAGGGCGGCGCCGAGCACCCGCCACAGGACCGCCCCGAGCAGGGCCACGAGCAGCGGGAACGCGATCAGCAGGGTCACCCGCAGGATGTGTACGCCCTGGTCGAGGTCGTCGGTCGAGCGGGCGACCAGCACGTACTGCGGCTGGGTGGGCGGACCGGCGACCGCGACCGCGACGCGTACGGTGCCGTCGACGCCGACCCGGGTGCCCGGCACCTTGAGCACCGTGCCGTCCTGGACGCCTTTCAGCTCCTCGGGGCGCAACATGGAGACCAGCCGGTCGGCGCCGGCCGAGATCTCGAGGACCTTGTCCTGGGCGTCGACGATCTGCACCTGCATCGAGGCGTTGGTCGGGATCGGCTCGCTCAGCTGATGCTGGTCGACGAGCTTGGCGACACCGTGGGCGGTGTCCAGGGTCTCCGAGTTGACCGTACGCAGCAGGGCGAAGTTGAGCACGGCGATCAGCAGCACGCCGCCCGCCGCCAGTCCGACGGCGAGCGCGATGACCGAGACGAGCAGGAGCCGGGCCCGCAGGCTGAGCTCACGCGGACGGCGCATCAGCCCGCCTGGACGGCGGCGAGGCGGTAACCGGCGCCGCGTACGGTCTCCAGGCGCTCTCGGCCGATCTTGCGCCGCAGATAGCCGACGTAGACCTCGACCGCGTTGGGCGCGGTCTCGACCGCGGCGTCCCACACGTGGTCGAGCAGTTCGATCTTGCTGACGACCTGACCGGCCCGGCGCATCAGGTATTCGAGCAGAGCGAACTCGCGCGCGGTGAGCACGACCTCGTCACCCGCCACCGTGACGCGGCGCTCGGCCGGATCGAGTTCGACGTCACCGTGGGTCAGCACGGCCGGGCGCTCATGAGCGCCCCGGCGCAACAGCGCCCGGAGCCGGGCGAGCAGGACGACGTACGAGAACGGCTTGGTCAAATAGTCGTCGGCGCCGCAGTCGAGTCCGTCGGCCTGGTCGTACTCCCCGTCCTTGGCCGACAGCATCAGCACCGGCACCCAGTTGCGCTCGGCGCGCAACTGGCGCACGACCCGGTAGCCGCTGAGCCGGGGCAGCATCACATCGAGGATCATCGCGTCGTAGTCGCCGTGCCGGGCCATCTCCAGCCCGGTCTGCCCGTCGCCGGACACGTCGACCGCGAACCCCTCGGCCTGCAGCCCGCGCTGCAGCGCGGCGGCGAGCCGCGCTTCGTCCTCCACCACAAGCAACCGCACACCGAACACCCTGCCATGACAGGGCCAGCCCCTAGGGGAACCTCTCAGCCCGGTCACAGCGCCTCCGAGGCACAGTGGTGGGCAGAGAAACGGGAGGTGGACATCGTGTCCGTGTTCAGGTCGAGGCCGGCGCTCCGCTGGCTGGTACCGTCCGCTGCTGCGGTCATCATCATCGGGGGTGGCGCCGCCGCCGGCACGATCGTCGCGAGCGCTGACCCGTCGCTGCCGGATCGCAGCGCGGCTCAGCTGCTCGTCGACGTACAGAACGCCAAGGTCGACGGCTTCTCCGGCACCGTCGTGGAGACCGCCGATCTGGGGCTGCCGGCTATCGCCGGCGCCGTCGGCAACGCCGCGCCGAGCGGCGACGTCACCCGCCTGCTGGGCGGGAGCAACACCGCCCGGGTCTGGTACGCGGGTCAGGGCCAGGCCCGTCTGGCCCTGGTCGGCACCGACGGCGAGACCGACGTGATGCGCAACGGCACCGACGCGTGGCTGTGGCGCAGCGCCGACAACAGCGCGACGCATCTCACGCTGCCGGCCGACGCGCCGGACAAGGCGATCCCCAGCGGCGCGCCGCTGACCCCGCAGCAGGCGGCCGACCAGGCGCTGGCGGCGATCACGCCGACCACCAAGGTCGACACGACCGGTGCGGCCAAGGTGGCCGGGCGGGACGCGTACGAGCTGGTGCTCAGTCCCAAGGACACCACGTCGCTGGTCGGCCAGGTGCGACTGGCGATCGACGCCGAGAAGCACATCCCGCTGCGGGTCGACGTCTACGCCAAGAACGCGACCAACCCGTCCGTACGGGTGGCGTTCCAGCAGATCAGCTTCACCACTCCGGACGCGCAGGAGTTCAAGTTCAACCCGCCGCCCGGTGCGAAGGTCACCGACGCCTCGCCGCAGCAGGTCGAGCAGCAGCACGCGAAGGCGATGCAGGACCAGAAGAAGCCGGTCGCCGGGGCCGAACCCAAGGTGATCGGCAAGGGCTGGACGTCGATCGTCTCGCTGAAGCTGCCGGCTGACACCGGTGCCAAGAGCAAGGACTCGGCTCAGCTGCAGACCGCGCTCAACATCCTGCCTTCGGTGAGCGGCACCTGGGGCAAGGGCCACCTGCTGAGCGGTTCGCTGTTCAGCGCGCTGATCACCGACGACGGCCGGGTGTTCGTCGGCGCGGTGACGCCGGAGGCGCTCTACCAGGCCGCAGCCAAGTAAACACACCACAGTTATAGAACTCTTGGTCCGCCCTGTGCCATACTGCGGACCAAGAGTTCTATAACTTTGGAGGTGCTCATGGCGGTCATGACCGAGCCACGACACGGCCGGTTCGGCGACTTCGGCGGACGCTACGTGCCGGAATCCCTGGTTCCGGCGTGCGCGGCAGTGGAGGAGTCGTTCCGGTCGGCGTGGGTCGACCCCACTTTCCGCGGGCACCTCGACGAGTTGCTCGCTTCCTACGCCGGCCGGCCCACGCCGCTCACACCGGCTCTCAACCTCTCGGCCCAGCTCGGGATCACCCTGCTGCTCAAGCGCGAAGACCTGGCCCACACCGGGTCACACAAGATCAATAACGTGCTGGGGCAGGCGCTGCTGGCGCGCCGCATGGGAAAGAAACGGCTGATCGCCGAGACCGGAGCCGGCCAGCACGGTGTCGCGGTCGCCACCGCGGCCGCGCTTCTGGGCCGGCGGGCCACGATCTACATGGGTTCGCGCGACATCGAGCGACAGCAGCTCAACGTCTTCCGGATGGAGTTGCTCGGCGCCGAGGTTGTTCCGGTGACCAGCGGCAGCCGCACCCTCAAGGACGCGACCAACGAGGCGATGCGGGCCTGGGTGGCCGACACCGGCGACGCCCACTTCCTGCTCGGCTCGGTCGGCGGCCCGCATCCCTACCCCTGGATGGTCCGCGAGCTGCAGAGCGTGATCGGCGAGGAGGCGCGGCGGCAGAGCGCGACCGTTCCCGACGTGGTGGTCGCCTGCGTGGGCGGGGGGTCCAACGCGGCCGGGACGTTCGCCGGGTTCGCCGACACCACCGCCCGGCTGATCGGGGTGGAGGCGGCGGGCGGTGCCGCGATCACCAACGGAGCGCCCGGCGTCCTGCACGGGAGCCGCTCGATGGTGCTGCAGGATGCCGAGGGCCAGATCGCCGAGGCCGAGTCGATCGCGGCGGGGCTCGACTATCCGGGGGTCGGTCCCGAGCATGCCCATCTGAGCTCGCTCGGCCGAGCCGAATACCGCACGGTCGGAGACGCCGAGGTCGTCGAGGCGATCGGGCGGCTGGCCCGGGCCGAGGGCATCATCTGCGCGCTCGAGTCGGCGCACGCGGTGGCCTGGGTGCTGCGGGCAGCCGGCACGCCGGATCTGCCGGCCGGATCACGGGTGCTGCTGACGCTGTCGGGGCGCGGCGACAAGGACATGGCGACGCTGCGCGGAGGTGTGGCGTGAAGCGGCTCAACCCCTACGTGACGGGTGGCATCACCGACAACTGGACCGACTATCTGTTCGCCTACCAGGAGGCGGGGGCGGACGGCATCGAGATCGGGCTGCCGTTCTCCGATCCGGTGCTCGACGGGGTGACCATTCAGGAGGCCTCGGATCGGGCGCTGGCCCGGGGCGCGACGGTGGCCGGGATCCTGCGGGATGTCGCTGCCGTCCGTTCGCAGCTGCGGGTGCCGCTGATTGCGATGACCTATGCCAACCTGGTGTTTCGAGCGGGTCCGGACGCCTTCTGCCGGCAACTGGCCGAGGCCGGTTTCCACGGACTGATCGTGCCTGACCTGCCGGTCGACGAGGCGGCCGAGGTCGAGAGGGCGGCCTTGGATCGCGGCCTCGACCTGGTCATGCTGGTCGCACCCGTCACGCCCGATGAACGGCTGGCCGAGATCGTGGCTTGCGGCGGTGGTTTCCTCTACGCGGTCAGCGTCATGGGGACGACCGGCGAGCGGGAGCGGCTCGCCTCCTCCGCCGGGCACCTCGCCGCCCGGGTCAAGGCGCTCACCGACCGGCCGGTGCTGATCGGGTTCGGCATCTCGGGGCCGGCGCAGGCGGCCGAGGCGGCCCGGGTGGCGGACGGCGTTGTGGTGGGTGCCGCCCTGATGCGTAGGGTGCTGGACGGGGCCACGCCGCACGACCTTCGGGCGGACGTGGCGGCCCTGCGGTCCGCGCTCGACTCGGAGGTCTCCGCTGCGTACTCCCAAATATCAGGCCATCGCGACTGACCTGGCCGGCAAGATCCGCGGCGGCGAGCTGGCGCCGGGGTCGGCGCTGCCTCCACAGCGCGAGCTGTCGCAGACGTACGGCGTGACGCTGGTAACCCTGCGTCAGGCGCTGCGGCAGCTGGAGGACGACGGACTGCTCTCGCAGCAGCCCGGCCGCGGCACGTTCGTGGCCGAGCCGCGGGCGGCCTACCGGCTCGACTCGCTGCGCGGCTTCGCCGAGGACTTGCGCGCCCAGGGCCAGACCGTGAGCACGCAGATCCTCGGCCAGGCAATGCGGCGGCCGCCGGCCTGGGTCTCCGGCTTCCACGGCCCAGCGACTGACGACGGCCGGGCGAGCGGCCACAGCCCAGCGAGCGGCCACAGCCCAGCGAGTGGCCACAGCCCGGCTGACGGCTACGACGGCCCGGCTGGCAGCAGCTCAGCCGGCGGCAGCTCAGCCGGCGGCAGCTCAGCCGGCGGCAGCTCAGCCGGCAGCAGCTCAGCCGGCGGCGACTACCCGGTAAACAGCGGCAGTCTGGCCGGCGGTGGCGCCCCGGCTGGCAGCACTGGACGGGCCGGTGGCCGCGGGCCGGTGGGCTTTCACGGGCCGGCCGGGCGGTTTCTGCGGCTGGAGCGGCTGCGGCTGATTGCCGGGCGGCCGGCCGTGCACCAGCTGTCGTGGATTCGAGGTGACGAACTGGCGGAGACCGACTTCAGCGGCATCTCGCTCTACGCCGCGCTGGCCGAGCGGGGTGTCGTGGTGCACCGGGCGTCCGAAACCGTGCGGCCCGGGGTGCTCGACGCTTCGACCGCGGAGCTGCTGGGGCAGCCGGTCGGCACTCCGGTCTTCGTCTCGGACCGGATCACGTACGGGCTGGACGACACTCCGCTGGTGTTCGACCGGGCGACGATTCTGGGGACGGCGCTGGAGATCCGTACGGAAAGAGCCGCAACCGGTCTCTCCATGCAGTGGTCCCGGCCCTTCTTCTAACCTTGCTGGGCACCGCCGTGGCCGGCACCGCGGCCGCCGTCACCGGCATCACCCTGCAAGCGAACGCGCCCACCGGCTTCGGCGAGGTCGCCGGCGGCTGTCAGGACTGGACCGCGTGCGCCGGCGGCTGTCAGGACTGGATCGCGTGCGCCAGCCGCTGTCAGGACTGGATCGCGTGCGTCGGCGACGGCGCACCGATCAACAGCTGGCAGCGCTATGGCCTCGACTGGTCGAAGACGCCGTCGCCGTCCGACCAGGCGCTGCACGCGTGGCCCGAGGCCCGTGACTACCCGCGGACCTGTCCGACCGGCTACGCCGAACTCGGCAACGGACCGCCGTCTTGTCCTGCGAGCAGGCAGGCCGTCAACACGCGCTTCCGCTGGATGCAGGAGAACGGGCAGGACCCGGCGGCCCGGCAACGGTTCAACCCGATCGGAGGCACGGGCCCGACCGGCGGCGAGGGCCGACCCCCGATGCGGTCACCGCCCGGGTGCGGAGTCGGGCGAGACGTACGGCCGCATACTTGCGGGACAAATCGGACTAACGCCGATCCGTCCGACACCGCCGGCGGCGGCCGGCACCAGCACCGGCACCGGCCCCCGGCACCGGCACCGGCCCCGGCCGCTGGTCGCCGGCCGCGACGCTGTCGGCCCGCGGGCGACGTTCGGCGAGGTCTGAGATCTAGGCCACTTCTCTTCGAGCCACGGCTGTTGCAAGATGTTGGCAATAGCCAAAGGTTCCGAAGGAGTGGCCTCGATGGC
>DASWRZ010000113.1:0-6887 GCA_036402935.1 Actinoplanes sp. | reverse complement strand
CACGGTCGCCGCGGTCGAGGCCGGGGTCAAGCATTTCCAGTGCACCGCCAACGGCTACGGCGAGCGGCCGGGCAACGCCGACCTGTTCGCCACCGTGAGCAACCTGCAACTCAAGCTCGGGCTGAAGGTCCTACCGGACGGCTGCCTCGAGAAGGCGACGCGGGTGTCGACCGCGCTCGCCGAGATCGCCAACATCGCCCCCGACACCCACCAGGCTTACGTCGGGGCCGCCGCCTTCGCCCACAAGGCCGGGCTGCACGCGAGCGCGATCAAAGTGGATCCGCTGCTCTACAACCACGTCGACCCGTCGGTTGTCGGCAACGACATGCGGATCCTGGTGACGGAGATGGCCGGCCGGGCCAGCATCGAGCTCAAGAGCCGCGAGCTCGGTCTCGACCTGGCCGGCCACCCGGACACCCTGTCGACGGTGACCAAGCGGGTGAAGGACCTGGAAGCGGGCGGCTGGTCGTTCGAGGCCGCCGACGCGTCCTTCGAGCTGCTGGTGCGTTCGGAACTGCCGGGCGAGGGCGTCACCCGGCCGTTCACGCTCGAGTCGTACCGCGTGCTGACCGAGCACCGCGAGGACGGTTCGGTGATGTCCGAGGCCACGGTCAAGATCCGCGTACGCGGCGAGCGTGTGATCGCCACCGCCGAGGGCGTCGGCCCGGTCAACGCCCTCGACGAGGCCCTGCGGGTCGCCCTCTTCCAGCATTACCCGCAGCTCAAGACGTTCGAGCTCAGCGACTACAAGGTGCGCATCCTGGAGGGCAGCCACGGCACCAACGCGGTCACGCGGGTGCTGCTCGAGACCTCCGACGGCCACCACGGGTGGACGACCGTCGGGGTACACGAGAACATCGTCGAGGCCAGCTGGGTGTCGCTGGTCGACGCCCTGACCTACGGCCTGTCCCGCACCACCGCGGAGATCGCCTGATCGATCGCGACGGCCGGCATCTGCCGGCCGTCGCGCAACCGCAGGGAGACTTCGCCGGAGGAGACCTCGCGGTCTCCGATCACGGCGACGTACGGGATTTTCCGCTGTGCCGCCGCCCGGATCCGAAGTCCGACCGACCCCTCGTGCAGAACCTCCACGCGGAGCCCGGCCGCGACAGCGCGGGAGGCAAACACCGATGAGGCCTCCGCGACCGGGATGACAGCGAGCTGCACGGGGGCGTACCAGGCCGGGAACGCACCCTCGTGCACCTCGATCAGGTGGGCGAAGAGCCGCTCCATCGACCCGGCCAGGCTTCGATGGATCATGACCGGGCGAGATCTGCCGCCCGACGCGTCGATGTAGCTCAGGTCGAACGCGGCCGGCTGGTGGAAGTCGATCTGCACGGTGGCCAGGGTGGACCGCCGCCCCGCCGCGTCCTCGACCTCCACATCGATCTTCGGCCCGTAGAACGCCGCCTCGCCCGGCGCGTCCTCATACGGCCGGCCGGCCGCGTCGAGGGCCTCCCGCAGCAGCTTCTCGGCCAACGCCCAGCCCTCATCGTCCCCGGCGTATTTGCCGGAGTCGCCGCGCAGTGACAACTGCACGGCGCGTACGCGTACGCCCAACGCGGCGTGAGCGACACGCATCAGCCGGAGCACCGCGGCGACCTCGTCGCCGGCCTGATCGAGGCGGCAGAAGATGTGGGCGTCGTTGAGCTGCACCGATCGCACCCGCTGCAGCCCGCCGAGCACTCCGGAGCGCTCGGCGCGGTACATCGGCCCGAGCTCGGCGATCCGCAGTGGCAGGTCGCGGTAGGACCGCCGGCGTGACTTGAAGATCAGCGCGTGGTGCGGGCAGAGGCTGGGCCGGAGCACCAACTGATCTCCCAGGTCCATCGGTGGGAACATGTCGTCGGCGAAGTTGCGCCAGTGTCCCGACCGCTCGTACATCGCGCGTTTGCCCATCGCGGGCGAATAGACGTGCTGGTAGCCGTTGCGTCGTTCGAGGTCGTAGAGGTACGCCTCGACCTCGTGCCGGGCGGCTGCCCCGGCCGGAAGCCAGAACGGCAGGCCGCTGCCGATCAGCGGATCGGAGTCGAAGAGGTCGAGTTCGCGGCCGAGTTTGCGGTGGTCGACAGGCATGTGAGGTCTCCTCGGGAATCGGCCGGCGAGACCCCTGGAGACGCGACACGGCCCCGGGCATCTCGCCCGGGGCCGTGTGAAAACGCTGGAAGCAGCGGATCAACCGCCGGGTGTCCCCGGCGTCGTCGTGACAAATCCGCTTCGCATGCCGCCGAGGCTAGCTCGGATCGGCACCGGACGCGACGTCATTTCGCCTCCGGCGTGGCCGCCACGGCCGGCACGGTCAGCCAGGCCAGAACCGAGCGGTGGTCACTCTGCGGGATCCGGTGCACCTGCACTTCCCGTACGCCGATCCGCTCGTCGACAAGCACATGGTCGATCGTGATCGGCGGATAGTGCCGGGGTCCGTGGTAGAGGCCCCAGGTCGGCACCAGCCCCTGGCCGACGGTGGCCGCCGCGTCCTGATAGCCGTGCGAGATCAGGTCCCGCAGTTCGGTGTGGTCGAGCGTGGCATTGAAGTCGCCGAGCAGGATGCGGGCCGTGCCCTTCGGGTCGGCGTGCGGCTCGGCGCGCAGGTCGGCGCGCCAGTCGGTCAGCGCGCTCACCGCATAGGGCGCCGCCGGGTGCGCCGACTCGACGAGCAGCGGCTGGGCCCCGGGCGGCGTGATCGTCCCGTACGCCTGGTTGAAGCCGCCGCCGTTGCGGCCGGCCCCGGGATCGGTGATCGGAAAGCGGGAGTAGACGCCGGAGCCGCTCGCGCCGCTCTCGGCGGCGAGCGAGGAGTAGGGGAGCAGCTGATCGAGCCCGGCCGCCTTGAGCCCCGCCTCGGCCTCGGGGGTGAACTCCTGCACCGCCAGCACGTCGATGTCGTGATCGCGGACCAGCTCGACGATGGCGGTCGGGTCGGCGCCGCCCAGCAGCATGTTCGAGGTCATCACCTGGATGCGGACCCCGGTCGCCGGGCTCTTGCCGGGCAGCGCCCGGGGCAGCACCGCGACCGTCAGCGCACCGGCCGCGACCAGCGCGAACGCGGCGGCCAACCACTGCCGGCGGGCCAGTGCGAAGATCAGCGGGAGCCACGACCAGGCCGCGACATAGGCGGTGAAGGAGAGAACCTGGACGAGGATGCCGCGATCCCAGCCGCCCAGGCGGAGAACGGCCCAGACGACTCCGGGCGCGACGAGCAGCCAGGTCATGATCTTTATGGTGACTGAAGTCAGCCGCACTCTGCCACTACTATGGGTTAAGTAACTGCCGCGGGCACGACCAGGGTGGCGAGCACGCTGCGGTGGTCGCTGCCCTTCACGGCGTGCACCTGCACGTCCTTGATCCCGATGCGCCGGGCGGCCAGCACATGGTCGAGGGTGACCGGCGGAACCGGCTTCCCGTGATAAGGACCCCAGGTGCCGAGCAGGCCCTTGCCGGTGGCGTCGGCGGCGTCGCGGTAGCCGCGCGCGATCAGTCGGCGTACCGGGGTGTGGTCAAGGGTCGAGTTGAAGTCGCCCAGAAGAATGTCGGCTCTGGGCTCGGCGGCCAGGTCGCTCCTCCAAAGCTTCAGCACCTTTGTCGAATAGGGCGCCAGCGGATGGGCGGAGACCACGTCGAGCGTTGTCACACCGGGCGGCTTCACGGTCGCGTAGACCTGCATGTTGCCGCCGCCGCTGCGCTCCGAATACGACGTGGTGATCGGATACCGCGAGTAGAGCCCGGATCCGGTCGTCCCCACCTCGTCGGCCAGCGCGTTGTAGGGCAGAAGCGTGTCCAGACCGGCGTTGCTCAGTCCCGTCCGGGCGGTCGGCGAGAATTCCTGTACGGCCAGGACGGCCACGTCGTGATCGCGGACCAGTGTGACGATCGCGGCCGGATCGGCGGCGCCGATGAACATGTTGATCGTCATGACCGTCAGGATCTTTCCCCGGGACGGCCCCTTGTCCAGGTCGGGCAGCGCGCGGGGCAGCACACACCAAGCCATGATCGCGACCGCCAGCAGGGCGGCTGCCGCTGCCGCCCAACGCCTCCTCACCAGCGCGAAGGCGGCCGGGAACACCGTCCAGGCCGCCACATAGGGCGTGAAGGCGAAGGCCTGCACCAGGAAGCCGCGCTCCCAGCCGAAGACCCGCAGCACTGCCCAGACCAGGCCCGGCAACACCAGCAGCCACAGCCGGATCTTCATGGCGCGACCGTAGCCGCGTCCGGTCGGTCGGGGGCGGCCGCGTGGCCGCCCCCAACGGGTGAACCGGTCAGATCTCGGAGTCGACCAGCTCGCCGATGTCGGCCGCCGTCAGCTCATCCCGGACGACCGCGGCGTCGCCCTCGATGACCAGGGTCAGGCCCCGCGGGTGCAGGTGCGCCCCGGCCGCGGCGGACACCTGCTCGACCGTCGCCTCGAGGAAGTCGCGGCGCAGAGTCGCGTAGTAGTCGTCGGGCAGGCCGTGTACGACCAGCGTGCTCAGCGCGTTCACGATCGACCCCGGCGTCTGCATCTCGACCGAGAGCTGACCGGCCCGCCACGACCGGGCCACCGCGAGCTCCTCCTCGGTCACCCCGTCGAGCTGGGTGCGGGCGATCTCGCCCAGCGTGTCGACGACCGCCGGCACGGTGACCGCGGTCTGCACCCCGGCCGCCACCTCGAACCGGCCGAACCGGCGGGTCATCGCATAGCTGCCGCGGATGCCGTAGCTGTAGCCCTTCACCTCGCGGATCAGGTGGTTGAGGCGGGACGTGAAGGCGCCGCCGAGCACGGTCGCGGCCAGCGTCATCGCCACGTAGTCGGGGGTTGCCCGCTCCGGCGCGCGATGCCCGATACGCAGCGTCGACTGCACCGAACCCGGGCGGTCGACCAGGATCGTCCGGCGCTCCCCACGCACCGGAACGCCGAGCGGCGGATCGACCGCCAGCGGGTCGCCCGCCGTGCCGGCGAACGCGGCCTCGCCCAGCTCCTCGAGGTCGAGCGAGTCGAGGTCGCCGGCCACCAGCAGTACGCCCGGGCGCAGCATCCACCGCTCGTGGAACGCGAGCACGTCGTCGACCGCCACCGCGGCGACCGAGGCCGGATCGCCGTGCAGGGGCCGGCCGTATCGCTCGGCGGCCCCGAACAGGTCGGCCCGCAGCGCGGCATCGGCCCGCGGACCGGGCTGGGCCCAGTCCATCCGCAGGGCGGTCACCTCGTCGTCGCGGACCCGGGTCACATCGGCCGGGTCGAGCCGCGGGGTGCGGGTGGCCTCGGCCGCCAGCCGAACCGCATCGGCCAGCTGCGGCACCGGCGCCGACAGGCCGATCCGGAAGGTGTCCCAATCGACCGACGGCGCCAGGGCGGCGCCGAGACTCTCCAGCGCCAGGGCGTACGCGGTGGAATCGCGCGACCTGGTGCCCTCCTCCAGCGACTTGGCCAGCACCGTCGCGGTGCCCTCGCGGCCGTCCGGCTCCCGGGCCGCGCCGGCGTCGAGCAGAAGCAGAGCGCTGGCCAGCAGCTGGCCCGGCAGATGGGCGCCGATCACGGTGCCGCCGCCGGCGGTCACCCGCTGGAGAGGGGGAAACGCATAGGGCCGTGGCGAACCGGAATCCGGTCGAGTAGCGATCAGAGTCACGGCTTCTCCTCGGGCAGGTAGGTCAGGGTCACCCGGGACTCGGGCTTCAACGCGTACGCGGCGGCCTCGGTCACGTCGTCGGCGGTCACCGCGAGCCACTGAGGCAGCCGGTAGGCCGCGGTGCTCGGGTCACCGAACTGCGTCGTGTAGCGGCCGAGCACATCGGCGCGGCCGCCCACCGTGGACACCTGCCGCCACCACGCGGTGGTGAGCAGCGCCTTGGCCCGGGCCAGCTCCTCCTCGGTCACCGGCTCGGCGGTCAGGCTGCCGATCACCTCGTTCAGGCCCTCCTCGAGCGTGTCCACGTCGACGCCGTCCTTCGCCGTCGCCGTGATGATCAGCGGGGCGGGCGCGTGGGCCAGGTCCACCCCGTACGACCCGATGTAGTCGGGCTGGGCGATCCGCTTGCCGTCCGCCAGGCGCTGGTAGAGCCGGCTGCCCCGCCCGTTCCCGAGCACCGTCGCCAGCACCGTGATCGCGTCGTAGCCGGCGGTGCCGAACGCGTACGTCCGATGAACCTGATAGATCCGCGGAGCCGGAACCGCACCGGTGACCGTCTCCCGCACCGGCTCGGTGGCCGGCCCCGCAAGGTGCCCGGAGGGCGCCGGGGGGATGGCCGCGACCGGCTCGATGACCCCGAAATACTTCTCGGCGAGCGCGAACACCTCGGCCGGGCTCGCATCGCCGGCCACGGTCAGAACGCAGTTGTTGGGCGCGTAGTACTGCCGGTGGAACGCCTGGAATGTCTCCAGCGCGGCCGCGTTCAGATCCTCCATCGACCCGATCGTCGAGTGGTGATAGGGATGGCGGGGCGGATAGAGCAGCGGCAGCATCCGCAGCCACGCGTCGCCGTAGGGCACGTTGTCGTAGCGCTGGCGCCGCTCGTTCTTGACCACCTCACGCTGGTTGTCCAGCGTCTCCTGGGTCAGGGCGGGCACCAGGCCGCCCATCCGGTCGGCCTCCAGCCAGAGCGCCAGCTCCAGGTGCTCCGACGGCATGCTCTCGAAGTAGTTGGTGCGGTCCGGATTGGTGGTCGCGTTCAGCGAGCCGCCGTTACCCTGCACGAGCCGCATGTGCTCGGTCTTCTCCACGTGCGCCGACCCCTCGAACATCAGATGCTCGAAGAGGTGCGCGAAGCCGGTTTGCCCGTCCGGCTCGTGCCGCGAGCCCACGTCATACCAGAGGTTGACGCACACGACCGGCGCACTCCGGTCCTCGCTGACCACGACGCGCAGGCCGTTGGCCAGCCGGGTACTTTCGATGGGCCACGGATAGCCGGTCGTC
>DASWRZ010000112.1:0-15744 GCA_036402935.1 Actinoplanes sp. | reverse complement strand
GCGCACCGTGGCGTACACTCCCCGGACGAACCTGCCGACCCTGGAGGCCGACCTCTGGGACGGCAGTGACGTGGTCACGCTGGTCTTCCTGGGGCGCCGGTCGATCGCCGGCATCGAGCCCGGGCGTCAGCTCACCGCGCGGGGCCGGATCGCGAGCCGGGACGACCGCAAGGTCATTTACAACCCGTACTACGAGCTGGAGGCGCCCCGGTGACACCCGGCAGCGAGCCGCGCCACGTGGCGCACGAATCCGTCGAGGAGCGGCTCGCCGACGAGCTCGCGGAGCTCGAGGAGCGCGCGGCCGAGGTGGTGGCCGAGGAGCTTCGCCCCCGCCCCGCCGCGGAGAAGCTCGCCGAGAGCCAGGACGACGAGGACGAGGAGGAGCTGCCCTCGCTCAGCGAGCAGATCGCCGACCAGCTGGGCGGCGTACGCGGCCTGGTCGAGTCGAGCGTGCCGGTCCTCGTGTTCGTGTTCTTCAACGTCGTGCTCGGCGACGCCGTGGTGGGCCTCGAGAAGCGCACCGCCCTCTACTGGGCGATCGCCGGCTCGGTCGTATCGGCGCTGGCCATCTGCTTCTACCGGCTCTCGCGCAAGGAGCCGATCCGCCACGCCATCAACGGGCTCTTCGGCGTCGCGGTCGGCGCGTTCTGGGCCTGGCGCACCGGCAAGGCGGAAAACTTCTACCTCTGGGGCATCCTGGTCACGTTCGCCCAGGCGGCGGTGGTGCTGCTGTCGATCGCGGTCCGCCGGCCGCTGATCGGCTATGTGTGGGGCGTGATGGCCAACCGGGGCCAGCAGGACTGGTTCGCCAACCGCAAGCTGTTCCGCACGTTCCAGTGGCTGAGCCTGGTCTGGGTCGTCTCGCTGTCGGTGCGGGCCGGCGTGCAGCTCTATCTGTGGTCGCAGCACGAGGCGAACGCGCTCGGCATCGTCCGCATCCTGATCAGCTGGCCGATCTACGCCGCGACGTTCGTCTACTCGGCGTGGGCCATCCACCGGGTGACCAGCGCCGACCAGGCCCCCGACGGTGAGACCCCCGACGGTGAGGCCGCCGGCGATCAGGCCGCCGACGATCAGGCCGCCGACGATCAGCAGCCCGCCCAGGCGTAGAGGTCAGCCCAGCTCGCGGCCCTCGCTGCCGAGCACGACCGCGCGGATCTGGTCCTCGACCTCGGACGTGCAGACGAAGATCAGCTCGTCGCCGGCCTCCAGCGGGTCGTCCGGGGTCGGCACCAGCACGCGCTTGCCCCGCAGGATCGCCACCAGCGCCGCGTCGCGGGGCAGCGGGACCGTCCGCACCGGCTTGCCCTCGTAGGGCGCGTGCCGGGGCAGCGTGATCTCGACCAGGTTGGCCTCGCCCTGCCGGAAGGTCATCAGGCGGACCAGGTCGCCGACCGTGACCGCCTCCTCGACCAGGGCCGCCATCAGGCGGGGCTTGCTGACCGAGACGTCGACGCCCCACTGCTCGGTGAAGAGCCACTCGTTTTCGGCCCGGTTGACCCGGGCGACCACCCGCGGCACGGCGAACTCGGTCTTGGCCAGCAGCGAGACGACCAGGTTGGCCTTGTCGTCGCCGGTGGCGGCCACGACCACGTCGCAGCCGGCCACGTCGGCCTCCTCGAGGCTGGTCAGCTCGCACGCGTCGGCCAGCACCCACTCGGCCTCGGGCACCCGCTCCGGCCGCAGCTGGCGGGGCTGCCGCTCGATCAGCATGACCCGGTGGCCGTTGCCGATCAGCTCCTGCGCGATCGACCGGCCGACGTTGCCGGCCCCGGCGATGGCGATCCGCATGTCAGTGCCCCTCCTTCTCAGCCCCGGCCGCGACGTCCAGCACGTCGGCCACGGTGTCGTCGGTCACCAGCATGTAGACCTGGTCGCCGTCCTGGATCGTGGTGGACGGGGTGCCGAGCATGCCCATCCCGAACCGCATCAGATAGGCCACCCGGGCGCCGGTCCTCTCCTCCAGCGACTTGAGCGTCTTGCCGACCCAGTCGCTGTGCAGCGGGACCTCCACGATCGAGATCACGCTGGTCGGGTCGCGGAAGACCTCGACCGTGCCCTCGGGCACCAGCTGCCGCATCATGCGGTCGGCCGCCCAGCGGATGGTGGCCACGGTCGGGATGCCGAGCCGCTCGTAGACCAGGGCGCGGCGCGCGTCGTAGATGCGGGCGACGACGCGCGACACGCCGTACGTCTCGCGGGCCAGCCGGGCCGAGATGATGTTGGAGTTGTCGCCGCTGGAGACGGCCGCGAAGGCGTCCGCACGCTCGATGCCGGCCGCGCGCAGCACGTCGCGGTCGAAGCCGATGCCGGTCACCGTGGTCCCGCTGAACTCGGTCGGGAGCCGGCGGAAGGCGTCCGCGTTCTGGTCGATCACCGCCACCGAGTGGCCGCGCCCGTCGAGCTTCTGCGCCAGGGTCGAGCCCAACCGGCCACAGCCCATGATCACCACGTGCAAGGTAGGCGTCCCTCCGAATCCGTGCTCACATGGTGAGGGTCGCATGCCCCCTCGACTGACGCCGCCCGGGGCGGGATACGAGATGCGGCGCCCAGCCGTACTCTTGGCACTCGTGGCAAGTACGACCTCCCTCGCCAAGCGGCTGCTGCTGGGCAGACCGTTCCGCTCCGACAAGTTGCAGCACACCTTGCTGCCCAAGCGGATCGCCCTGCCCGTCTTCGCCAGCGACGCCCTGTCGAGCGTGGCGTACGCGCCGGACGAGATCCTGCTGACTCTTTCGATCGCCGGCGCCGGCGCCTTCACCATCTCGCCCTGGATCGCTCTCGCGGTCGCGGTCGTGATGCTGACCGTGGTGGCGAGCTACCGGCAGAACGTGCACGCCTACCCGTCGGGTGGCGGCGACTACGAGGTCGCCACGGTCAACCTGGGGCCGCGGGCCGGCCTCGGCGTGGCGAGCGCGCTGCTCGTCGACTACATCCTCACGGTCGCCGTCTCCAGCTCGCAGGGTGTCGCCCTGCTCGGCGCGATGTGGCCGTTCGCCGCCGACCACAAGGTCGAGTTCGCGGTCGGCGCGATCGCCGTCCTCACCGCGCTCAACCTGCGCGGCCTGCGCGAGGCCGGCACCGCGTTCGCCTTCCCGACCTACGCGTTCATCGTCGTGGTCGTCGTCATGGTGCTGACCGGCCTGTTCCGCATCTTCGTGCTCGGCGACCACCTGCAGGCGGAGTCCGCCAACCTGACCTTCACCGCCCAGCACAGCAACCTGAGCAGCTTCGCCTTCGGCTACCTGCTGTTGCGTACGTTCTCCTCGGGCTGCGCGGCGCTCACCGGCGTCGAGGCGATCTCCAACGGCGTGCCCGCGTTCAAGCCGCCCAAGAGCAAGAACGCGGCGACCACGCTGCTGCTGCTCGGCCTCGTCGCGATCACCATGCTGTTCGGCATCGTGGCCCTGGCTCGCCTGACCGATCTGAAGTTCTTCAACCCCGATCAGGATCCGGTGCTCGCCCAGCTCGCCAACGCCGTCTTCGGCCACGGCTCGTGGATGGCGCTGGCCGTGAGCGTGGCCGCCGCGCTGATCCTGTTCCTGGCCGCGAACACCGCGTTCAACGGTTTCCCGGTGCTCGGCTCGATCCTCGCCCAGGATCGTTTCCTGCCGCGCCAGCTGCACACCCGGGGCGACCGGCTGGCATTCTCCAACGGCATCATCTTCCTGGCCGTGGCGGCCTGTGTGCTGATCATCGCGTTCGACGCACAGACCAGCCGGCTGATCCAGCTCTACATCGTGGGCGTGTTCGTGTCGTTCACGCTGTCGCAGGGCGGCATGATCCGGCACTGGAACCGGCTGCTGCGCACCCAGCGCGACCCGGCCCGGCGCCGGCAGATGATCCGTTCGCGGGCGATCAACGCGTTCGGCATGGGTCTCACCGGCGCCGTCCTGATCGTCGTGCTGATCACCAAGTTCCTGCTCGGCGCCTGGATCGCGATCGCCGCGATGATCGTGATCTATATCACGATGGTCGGCATCCACAAGCACTACACGAGCGTGGCCCGGGAGCTGGAGCCGACCGAGGAGCGGCCGGTCCTGCCCTCCCGCAACCACGCCGTCGTGCTGGTCAGCAAGGTGCACATGCCGACGCTGCGGGCGGTCGCCTATGCCCAGGCGACCCGGCCCGACACGCTGACCGCGATCACCGTCAACGTCGACGACAAGGACACCCGGACGATCCAGCAGGAGTGGGAGCGCCGGCAGATCCCGGTGCCGCTGACCGTGATCGACTCGCCCTACCGCGAGATCACCCGCCCGATCATCGACTTCGTGAAGAGCATGCGCCGGGGCTCGCCGCGCGACGTGGTCACGGTCTTCGTGCCCGAATACGTGGTCGGCCGCTGGTGGGAGAACGTGCTGCACAACCAGAGCGCGTTGCGCATCAAGAGCCGGCTGCTCTTCGAGCCCGGCGTGATGGTCACCAGCGTGCCCTGGCAGCTGCGTTCCAGCCAGGACCGCAACCTGGACCGCCTCGACAACAACCTGCGCCGGGGCCCGGCCCGCGGCCCTCGCACGCGCAGCGGCGAGACCCAGAAACCGCACGCCACGGATGGAGCCTCGTGAGCAGGTCCGACGAAATGAGCGGGTCGGACGAAATGAGCGGGTCGGACGAAATGAGCCGGTCCGCCGAAGTCAGCCGGTCCGCCGAAGTCAGCCGGTCCGCCGAGGCCAGCCGGCCGGACGCGGATCTGGATCTCGTGGAGGGCGACCGCGTCGAGCTCATCGTGGGTGCGCCCGCGCACGGCGGCCACTGCGTGGCCCGGCTGGGCGGCGAGCACGGGCGGGTCGTGTTCGTGCGGCACACGCTGCCCGGCGAGCGGATCACCGCCGAGATCACCGAGATGCACAAGGGCTACCTGCGGGCCGACGCGGTGGAGATCCACGAGCCGTCGCCGGACCGGGTCGAGCCGCCGTGCCCCTTCGCGCATCCCGGCGGTTGCGGCGGCTGCGACCTGCAGCACGTCGCCGCCGACGCGCAGCTGCGATGGAAGAGCCAGGTGGTCAACGAACAGCTCCGGCGGTTGGCCGGCCTCACCGACGATTCCGTACGCGTCGTGGCGCTCCCGACCGCAACGTCGCGAACCCGGCCCGACAACGACGCTCCGACCGCCGCGACCGCGGCGTCGGGCACCGGGCCGGATGACGGCGGTTCTGGCGCGCCGAGCGCGGCGCCGGGCACCGGGCCGGATGACGGCGGTTCTGGCGCGCCGAGCGCGGCGTCGAGGACCGGGCCGGATGGCGGCGGTTCTGGCGCGCCGAGCGCGGCGCCGGGCCCCGGGCTCGGCGAAGACGCTCCGGGGCCGGTGGGCGGCTTCGGTGGGGCGGGGCCGGAGGCCGAGGCGGCGCGGCTGCTCGGGTGGCGGAGCCGGGTGCGTTACGCGGTCGACGCGGCCGGCCGGGCGGGTCTGCTGCAGCACCGGTCGCACCAGGTCGTAGCGATCGACCGGTGCCGGATCGCGCATCCGGCGATCCAGGAACTCGACCTGCTCTCCCGCGAGTGGCCGGAGGCCGATGCCATCGAGGCGATCGCCTCCAGCGGCGGCGACGTGGCGGTGGTCGCCCATCCGGCGGGGCGGGGCGCGCCGGCCGGCGACGACCTGGTCGACGGTCCTACGGTGGGCAGCAGAGAGGGCAACGGCGAGCCGATCCTCCTGCAAGGCCCACCGGACGTGCAGGAACGTGCGGCGGGCCGGCGGTGGAGCGTACCGGTGGAAAGCTTTTGGCAGGTGCACCCGGCCGCCGCCGAGACGCTGACCGCGACGGTCGTGGAAATGCTCCGGCCGCAGGCCGGCGAGGTGTCGTGGGACCTCTACGGCGGGGCTGGGCTCTTCGCGGCCGCTCTGGCGACGCGCACCGGCGCCCGCACCATCCTGGTCGAGTCGTCGGCGGCCGGGGTGAAGGCGGCCCGGGCCAATTTGTCCGATCTCCCGGTGGAGGTCGTCGAAGCCCGGGTCGATGTCGCGCTGCGCCGCCGCCGGATCACCGCGCCGGTCGACCTCGTCGTGCTCGACCCGCCGCGTTCCGGCGCGGGAGCGCCGGTGGTCAAGGCGATCGCCGCCGCCGGACCGCGGGCCGTGGTCTACGTGGCCTGCGACCCGGCGGCCCTGGCCCGGGACGTGGCGACCTTCCGGTCGCTAGGCTGGGAGATGACCGAGATCCGGGCGTTCGACTGCTTCCCGATGACCCAGCACATCGAGAGCGTCGCCCTGCTGACGCCTACTGAGTAGCGCGCTCGGCCGCGGCCACCGCGTTGCGGAACAGCATCGCGATCGTGGTCGGGCCGACCCCGCCGACCCGCGGGGTGATCGCGGAGGCGACCTCGGCCACCGACTCGTCGACGTCGGGCAGCAGGCGGCGGCCCTCGTAGCGCACCCCGGCCCCGACCACGACCGCGCCCGGCTTGACGTGCTCGGGCTGGACGATGCCGGGCACGCCCACCGCGGCGACGAGGATCTCGGCCCGCCGGGTGTAGCGCGGCCAGTCCTTGACCCCGGTGTGCACGACGGTGACCGCGGCGTTGGCGGTCGGGCGCTTCTGGGCCATCAGCATGGCCAGCGGCCGGCCGAGGGTGGCGCCCCGGCCGAGGATGACCATCTCCCGGCCGGACACCGGGATCTCGTAGTGGGCGAGCAGCGCCTCGATGCCGGCCGGGGTGCACGGCAGCGGGCCGGGCAGGCCCAGCGCGAGCCGGCCCATGTTGAGCGGGTGCATGCCGTCGACGTCCTTGTCCGGGTCGAGGGTCATCAGCGCCGCGTCGTACTCCAGGTGGGCCGGGATCGGGTACTGGATGAGGACGCCGTGCACGTTCTTGTCGCCGTTGAAGTCGGCGATCACCGTGAGCAGGTCTTCCTGCTTGCTGTCGGCGGCGAGATGCACGTGCGGCGAGTCGAAGCCGAGGCCGGCGGCCTGGCGCTGCTTGACCCGGATGTAGCCGGCGCTCGCGTCGTCGTCGCCGACCAGGATCGTGGCCAGGCTCGGGGTGACGCCGCGCTCACGCAGCCGGGCGACGCGCTCGGAGACGTCGGTCAGGACCGCCTCGGCGACCGGAGCACCGGGCATCAGTCGTGCGGTAGTCATGCGCTCCTCCAACTTCTCGGGTGCCCAGGCGGTCGACTCCCCGATGACAGGCTTCCCGATGGTTGGACCATCCTCGTGCCGCCAGTCGCGCTTGGCGGCCAGAATATCCGGCCGGTGTGTGCAGGTTGTGTGTAGGACCACCCGTCCGCCCTTCGGGCCGGATGCGGTGCGGGGCGACGCCGATAGACTTTCCGCTCATGAGTGAATCTCCGTCTGCCTCGTCCGGCGTCCTGTCGAGCATCACCTCCCCGGGTGATCTCAAGCGCCTCACCCACGAGCAGCTGATCCTGCTGGCGGCCGAGATTCGCGACTTCCTGGTCGCCAAGGTGTCGCGCACCGGTGGCCACCTGGGGCCCAACCTGGGCGTGGTCGAGCTGACGCTGGCCATGCACCGGGTTTTCGACTCGCCCCGCGACCGGGTGCTCTTCGACACCGGTCACCAGGCGTACGTGCACAAGATCGTGACCGGCCGGCAGGCGGCTTTCGACCTGCTGCGCCAGCACGGCGGGCTCTCCGGCTACCCGAGCCGGGCCGAGAGCGAGCACGACCTGATCGAGAACTCGCACGCCTCGACCGCCCTGTCGTACGCCGACGGGCTGTCCAAGGCGTTCGCGCTGCGCGGCGAGGACCGGCACGTCGTGGCGGTGGTCGGCGACGGCGCGCTCACCGGCGGCATGTGCTGGGAGGCGCTCAACAACATCGCCTCGGCGAAGAACCGGCTGGTCATCGTCGTCAACGACAACGGCCGGTCGTACGCGCCGACCATCGGCGGCCTGGCCGACCACCTCTCCACGCTGCGCCTCAACCCGGGCTACGAGCGGGTGCTCGACCTGGTCAAGGACGCCCTCGGCTCGACCCCGCTGGTCGGCAAGCCGGTCTACGAGGTGCTGCACGCGGTCAAGAAGGGCATCAAGGACGCGGTCAGCCCGCAGCCGATGTTCGAGGACCTGGGCCTGAAGTACATCGGGCCGGTCGACGGGCACGACATGGCCGCGATGGAGTCGGCGCTGCGGCGGGCCAAGGGCTTCAACGCCCCGGTCATCGTGCACGCGGTCACCCGCAAGGGGTACGGCTACCGCCCGGCCGAGCAGGACGAGGCGGACTGCCTGCACGGCCCGGGCGCGTTCGACCCGCGGACCGGTGCGCTGACCGCCAAGCCGTCGGTGAAGTGGACCAACGTGTTCGCCGACGAGCTGGTCAAGATCGCCGACGAGCGGCCCGACGTCGTCGGCATCACCGCCGCGATGGGGGAGCCGACCGGCATCGCCGCGCTGGCCCGCAAATATCCCGAGCGCGCCTACGACGTCGGCATCGCCGAGCAGCACGCGGTCACGTCGGCGGCCGGCCTGGCCATGGGCGGGCTGCACCCCATCGTGGCGGTCTACGCGACCTTCCTCAACCGGGCCTTCGACCAGGTGCTGCTCGACGTGGCGATGCACGAGCTGCCGGTCACGTTCGTGCTCGACCGGGCCGGCATCACCGGGCCCGACGGCCCGAGCCACTACGGCATCTGGGACATGAGCGTCTTCGGTGTGGTGCCCGGCCTGCGCATCGCCGCCCCGCGCGACGCGGCCACGCTGCGCGAGGAGTTGCGCGAGGCGGTCGCGGTCGAGGACGGTCCGACGATCGTGCGCTTCCCGACCGGCTCGGTCGCGCCCGACATGCCGGCCGTGCGCCGGATCGGGGCGGTCGACGTGCTGCACGAGCACTCCCGGCCGGACGTCCTGCTGGTCGCGGTCGGCTCGTTCGCCGGGCTCGGCCTCGAGGTCGCCGACCGGCTGGCCGGACAGGGCTACGGCGTGACCGTGGTCGACCCGCGCTGGGTGCGCCCGGTGCCGGTCGAGCTGGCCGGGCTGGCCGCCCAGCACCGCCTGGTCGTCGTCGTGGAGGACGGCGTGCGCACGGGCGGAGTCGGCGAGGCGGTCGCGGCCGGTCTGCGCGACGCTCGCGTCGACGTGCCGCTGCGCGCGATCGGGGTGCCGGCCGGCTTCCATCCGCACGGCACCCGGGCCGAGATCCTGGCCGGGCTCGGGCTCACCGCACAGGACGTGGCGCGCGATGTCACCGAGTGGGTGTCGGGCCTCGACGCGACGACGGACGAGGCGCAAGCCACGATCTGATAAAACGGGTAGGCCGCCCTAAACACACTCGAAAGGGGCGCGTGAGGGGCGGCTTCGTTATCGTCTCGTTACCTTGAAGGCATGGACGTCGACGTCGCGAGTGCCCCGATCATCATCGATCTCGGCTACGAACGCGGCGAACCGCCGACGTACCGGTCGCCCGGGCGCTCGACGATGCCGTCCTGGTTTCCGGTCTCGATGCTCGCGGTACTCGTGCTTCTCTTCGCCGGCGCCTCGGCCGCGCCGGGCAGGTCACCCCTGTCGCCGGTCTTCCAGCTGCCGGTCGGCCCGTCCGACGGCTACGCGCTGACCGACACCGGGAATCTGCTGGCCCAGAGCTACGGTCAGCTCAGCTCGTACGACCTGCGCACCGGCCGGCTGCGCTGGGAAGCCGGCGAGTCGACACCCTCCTACCGGCTGCGCACGTTCGGCAACCTGGTGCTGATGCGGCCGCTGGCGATCGGCGGCGGCGACCCCGGCACCACCGCGGTGTCGATCAACACCGGCGCCAGCCGCTGGGCCCGCACCGGCAACGTGGTGACCGTGCCCGGCTCGACGACCCTGCTCGGCGTCACCGGCCTGCGCAGCATCACCACCGGCAACGTCCGGCGGGTGACGGGAACGGTCGACGCGATCGACCCGTACACCGGGGGCACCCGGTGGACGGTCATGGTGCCCGGCACGGCCGTGCTGGTCGGGGTGCCGGGGCCGGGTGACGAGGGCGGCCGGATGCTGCTGATCCGCGACGACCGCTCGGCCACGCTGCACGACCTGAGCGACGGCTCGGCGCTGGCCACGGGGACGCTGCCGCTGGCCGACTACGGGACGGACAACCCGTTGGTGGCCGGCGGCGAGATCCTGGTGCGGCATCCGGGTGCGGTCAGCGCGGAACTTTCGGCGTACGACCCGGCGACGCTCAAGCAGATCTGGACCATCCCAGTCGGGGGCACGTTCGCGGTCGAGGCCTGTGGCGACGTCGCCTGCCTGGTCAGCTCCCACGGGTTGACCGGCGTCGACCCCGCGACCGGTGACCGGCTGTGGTCGCAGCCCGGCTGGTCGACCATCGAACAGGAGGGGCGGGTGTTCGTCGCGTACGGCGGGCAGGGCGCCGACAACACGATCGGCGTGGTCGACCCCGACACCGGGGCGATCCAGGTGCGGCTGAACGGGTGGCGGCCGGTCGAGGGGAGCGGCGGCGACAACCAGCTGCTCGTGACGCGGACCGACACCGCCGGAGCCCGTACCATGGTCGCCGTCGCCCGACCGGGTGACATGCAACCCCGCCTGCTGGCCCCGCTGCCGTCCGGCACCGGGGACTGCCAGGCGGCCCCCGGCCGGCTCGTCTGCCGCTCCATGTACGGGCAGCTGGGGATCTGGGCGTACGGAAAGGTGTGACCCTTGGCGCTGATCGAGCTGGACCTGACCGCCCAGCCCGGCCCTGCGGCCACCTCGCTCCCGCCCGCCCGGCGTTACCGGACCGCCGGCCTGGTCCTCGCCGTGGCCCTGGCCTTCGTGCTCGGAGGCGCCGCGGCGCCGGACGCGCCCCGGTGGCAGTTCCTGGGCGCCATCGGTTCACCGCCGATCCCGGAGTCGCCGTTCCAGCTCGACGGGGACCGCGTCTACACCGCCGGTGGCCTCGGCGACGACCGCACGGTCAGCGCCTGGAGCCTGGCCAAACCGCCGGTCAAGCTCTGGAGCGTGCGGGTGCCGGCCCGCCAGATCGGCCCCGACCAGGTGGCCTACGGCGACGTGCGTGCCCGGACGGCCGGCGACGTCGTGCTGATCACCGACGGGCCGCAGACGACCGCGGTCGACGCGCGCACCGGCGCGACCGAGTGGCACACCGCGGTCGGGGTGCATCCGCTCGCCGGCGACCGGTTCGGCCTCGTGCAGGACCCGAAGTTCCGGCCTGGCACCGACTACAACCAGGCCGGCGGCGCCCCCGGCGACCTCTACTTCAGCGCCACCGGCGTGCCGCACGACGAGCCGCCGGTCGAGACCCAGCTTCGCGGCGTCGACCTGCGGACCGGCGCGACGGCGTGGTCGGCGTCGGCGCCCGGCTCGGTGGTGTTCTTCGACGATCCGTCCGGCGTGGTGGTGCTGGCCTCCGACCGGTTGACCCTGCTCTCGGCGACGACCGGCGCCGTCCTGCGCTCGACGGCGCTGCCCGTTCTGGCCGGCCAGAAACCCCGGTCGGGACGCCTGGTCGGCGACCTCGTGCTTATCTCGTACGGCGAGGATCGCGGTGACGCGCGGAGCCTGGTCGCCTACTCCGTGCGGACGTTCCAGCAGCTCTGGCGGGTGCCCCAGGCCAAGGAACTGGTCGACCCGGGCGCGTGCACCGGCCTGGTGTGCGCCGACGCCCCGTCGGGGGTTTCAGTGCTCGACCCGGCGACCGGGCGCGCACTCTGGCACGCGCCCGGCCTCGACCTGGTGCGTCTCGGCGCCGACGTGCTCGAGCAGGACACCGGCACGAGCGACGCGGTGCGGGTGGCCGACCCGGTCAACGGGAACGACAAGCTGTGGGTGAAGGGCTGGCACAGCGACCTCGCGATGGCCGACGACAGCCCGCTGCTGCTGCGCCGCACCGACGAGTCCCGGGCGAGTGTGTTCGCGCTGGTCGAGGACGATCCCGTGGCGCTGCGGCCGCTCGGGGAGACGCACGGGGCGGTCGGTGACTGTGCGACCGACTCGTCGTTCGTCGTTTGTCGCGGCACCGGAGTGCTTCAGGTTTTCTCCTACCGCGGGTGAGAATGAGGTCTTCCGCACAGGTGGGAGTGCGGCATGGCGAACCCGGTGATCGACCTCGGCGAGGTGCGGCCTTCCGTCTCGGTGCCCGCCGGCCGCCCGCCGGTGCCTTGGCGCGCGTTGCTCGGCGCGCTCTCGGTCGTGCTGCTCGCTCTGGTGGCCGGGAGCGCGGCGATCGCGCCCTTTCCGGCGGCCACGGTCATCCCGACCCGCCTCGCCGACGGCGCGTTCATCGACGGCGACCGGCTCTTCGTGGTCTCCAACCAGAGCACCATTTTTAAGACCATCAATGCCTACTCGCTGCCCGATGGGCACCTTCTCAGCCGTACGTCGGTGGAAGTGACCGGCACCGTCTCCAACGTGCTCGAGGCGGCCGACACGCTGGTCGTCTCGCACCAGATCGGCGAGGACGGCGAACAGAACACGCTGGCCGTGACCGTCGGCACCGGCCGGGTGCTCTGGCAGCGGCCCGACGGGCTCGCCGGCGCCTCCGCAACGGCCGGGATCGCGCTGCTCAGCACCGGCTACGGCGCGCAGAACGAGGCCGTCTGGCAGGCCGTCGACCTGCACACCGGCGCGCTGCGCTGGTCGACCACCCAGCCGGCTGACGGTTACACCATGATCACCGGACCGCTCGACGATTATCCGCAGTGGTTCGTCACCGTTCACGCCGACGGACGGGTCGAAACCCGCGACGCGCTGACCGGCCAGGTCACCGCCACCCGCGACGGACCGCCGGTCGACCCGCACGCCAACTCGATCATCTGGTCGGTCGGCGACCTCGCCATCATCGGCGGGCCGGTCGGCGGGGTGACCGCCTACCGGCTGCCCGGGCTCACACCGATCTGGAACACCCGGATCGACCTGAGCCAGACCTGGATGCGGGCCGACTGCGGTCAGGTGCTCTGCGCCTTCCGCCCGCAGCAGGGCATCGTCGTGCTCGACCCGGCCGACGGGCACCTGCTCTGGCAGTCGAACCGCTGGGCGTTCGCCCAACCGGCCGGGGCCTACCTCATCGCCGCGACGCTCAACCCGAGCGCCGACACCCCGGCCTACTGGGTGCTCGAACCGCGTACGGGCCGGGTGCTCGGCACCTTCGGCAACTGGGACGTGGTCACCTCGGACAGCGTGCAGTCGACCCTCTACGGCATTCATCTCGTGCCGGGGGAGAACACGATCCTCTATGGCACGCTCGACCCGGCACGGCGCACCGCGACGATCCTGGGACGCGGCGAGGCGGTCAACGGCAACTGCCAGACCAGCGCCGACGCCCTCATCTGCCGCCGCGCTGACGCGTCGGTCGCCATCTGGCGACTTCGGTAGCCTTCCTCTTACGGTCTCTTCACACCTCGCCGACGAGGCTGTGCCTAGTCAACGGAGGTCAGCGGTGCGCGTGCTGGTGGTGGAAGACGAGCGGAACCTCTGCGACGCGATCGCACGAGGCCTGCGGCGCAAGGGCATGGCGGTCGACGTGGCCTACGACGGCCTCCAGGGCCACGAGATGGCCTACGTGACCAGGTACGACGTCGTGGTCCTCGACCGCGACCTGCCCGGCATGCACGGCGACGAGATCTGCGCGGCCCTGGTCGCCTCGGGCGCGCTCACCCGGGTGCTGATGCTCACCGCGAGCGGCACGGTGGCCGACCGGGTCGAGGGCCTCCAGCTGGGCGCCGACGACTACCTGGCCAAGCCGTTCGCCTTCGAGGAGCTGGTCGCCCGGGTGCAGGCCCTCGGCCGGCGGGCCACCCCGGCCGCCCCACCCGTGCTGACCGTCGGCAACCTGATCCTCGACCAGACCCGGCGCGTGGTCACCCGCGGGGGAGCTCCGATCGACCTCACCAAAAAGGAGTTCGGCGTCCTCGAAGAGCTGCTCAAGGCCCGCGGCGGCGTGGTGTCCAGCGAAGAGCTCCTCGAGCGGGTGTGGGACGCCAACACCGACCCGTTCACCACCACCGTGCGGGTCACCGTGATGACGCTGCGTAAAAAGGTCGGCGACCCGCCGCTGATCGAGACCGTGGTCGGGGCCGGCTATCGCGTACCCGAACCGGTGATCCTCTCATGACCGTCTACCTCGGTCAGAGCCGGCGACGGCTCGAGCTCAGCCTCCGCCCCACCCTCCGGCTGCGGCTCACCCTGCTCAACGGCATCCTGCTCGTCGGGGCGGGCGCCATCCTCGTGCTTCTGGCCTGGCTGCTGGTCGGCGACGCGATGCACCCGGTCGACGCCCTCCAGCACGGCTCGACGGTCACCCTGACCGACGGGTCGACCCGCGACGCGCTGTCCTGGCAGACCGGCCTGGTTCACCGGGCGTCCCGCGAGGTGCTGGTCAAGGGCCTGGTCGCGCTGCTGGCGATCGGCATCATCGGCATCGCCGGCGCCTATGCGGTGGCCGGCCGGGCGCTGCGCCCGCTGCACCGGGTCACCCAGACCGCGCAGCGCCTCGGCGAGGAGACCCTCGACCAGCGCATCCGCTACTCCGGCGCCGACGACGAGGTGGCCGAACTGGCCCGCACGTTCGACGCCATGCTCGACCGGCTGGCCGGGGCGTTCGAGTCGCAGAAGCGTTTCGTCGCCAACGCCTCGCACGAGCTGCGCACCCCGCTCGCCGTGATGCGCACCGAGATCGACGTGACCCTCAGCGACGACGAGGCCGACGTCGCCGAATACCGCCGCATGGCCCAGGTCGTGCGCAACGCCTCCGAGCGGGCCAACGGACTGGTCGACGCCCTGCTGGTGCTGGCCCGCTCGGAGGCCCAGTCCGGCCGGCGGCTGGTCCGCAAGGTCCCGGCCGACCTGGCGACCAGCGTCTACAACGCCCTGTCGGCGGTCAAGGCGGAGGCCGATCGCCTCAAGCTCGACGTCACCACCGACCTCCAGCCGGCCCACGTGGTCGGCGACCCCAGCCTCCTCGACCGCTTGGCCGGCAACCTGATCGAAAACGCGATCCGCTACAACCACCTGCTCGGCAAGCTCTGGTTGCGCACCGAGTCGATCGACGGCCAGGCCCGCCTGATCGTCGGCAACACCGGCTACGAGGTCGAGCCGGCCGACGTCCCGGGCCTGTTCGAGCCGTTCCGCCGCGGCGGCTGGGAGCGCACGGGCTCCCGCGGCTCGGGTCTGGGCCTGTCGATCGTCCGCGCGGTGTGCGACGCCCACGGCGGCACGGTGTCGGCGGTGGCCCAGGAAGGCGGCGGCCTGGAGGTCACGGTCGCCCTGCCGACCGCCGACACGACCCCGGTCGTGGCCGCCTCGGCCAGCGTCCCCCGAGCCAAGAACCTGGGCGTCGCCACCTCCGGCTCGTGACCGCCTCCGGCTCGTGACCGGCTCCGGCTCGTGACCGGCCCGGCTCCTGACCGAACTCAGTACGGTTGCCGCATGCGCCCTTCACCACAGCTGCCGATCGTCGCCGTCGCCAGTGGCAAGGGCGGGGTGGGAAAGTCCAGCGTCGCGGTCGCGATCGGACGCGAGCTGGCCCGGTCCGGCCGCCGGACCGGGCTGGTCGACGCCGACATCGCCGGCCCCGACATACCGCGCATGCTCGGCCTGCGCCGCGACGTGCCCGCCCGGTCGGTCACGCTGGCCCAGTGGCCGGGCGTCGGCCGGGGCGGCTCCGGCCTGGGCGCTTCGGGTAGGGGCTCTGCGGGCAGGGACTCTTCGGGCAGGGGCTCTTCCGGTCGGGGCTCTTCCGGCCTGGAAGCTATGGAAGTGGACGGCCTCAAGGTCGCCTCCGCGGGCTTCCTCATGGCCGGCAGCCAAGGGCTCGCGCTCGGTTCGGACCTGGCCGATCTCATGCT
>DASWRZ010000111.1:0-7308 GCA_036402935.1 Actinoplanes sp. | reverse complement strand
CGTCGACGCGGGCCGCGATCTCGTCGTCGGCGTGGCCGAAGGGCAGGTCCTCGACGTTCTCCACCCCGGCGAACGGGTTGTCGTCGAGCTGGCGGAACGCCTCCATGCCCTCCATGAGCACGCTGCGCGGCATCGCCGTCCAATAGATCTTCTGCGGCGCGTCGGCCCCGGCCAGTTCGGCCGCCCGCATCGCGACCCGGTGGGCCTGGATGTGGTCGGGATGGCCGTAGAAGCCGTTCGGGTCGTAGGTGATCATGACCTGCGGGCGGACCTCGCGGATGATCTCGACCAGCATCGCCGCCGCCTCGTCGAGGTCGGCCTGCCAGAACGCCCGCGGGTGGTTGTTGGTCTCGAGCCCCATCATCCCCGAATCGCGGAACCGTCCGGCACCGCCGAGGAACCGGTGGTCGGTGACCCCCAGCGCGGCACACGCCCGCTCGAGCTCGACCAGGCGGTAGCCGCCCAGCTGGTCGGCCTGGGCCGCCTCGAGCCGGGCCAGCGCGGGGACGTGGATCTCGCCCTCTTCGCCGAGGGTGCAGGTCACGAGCGTCACGTGGGCGCCGGACGAGGCATAGTGAGCCATCGTGGCGCCGGTGCCGGTGACCTCGTCGTCCGGGTGCGCGTGCACCAGTAGGAGGCGACGCGCGGGCAGGGCTTCTGTCACGGCGGCAACTCTACGCGGCGGCACCGTCGGGAATCCGGACGCCGTGCTGGCCGGTTCGCCGACCGGAAAGTGCCTTGATCAGCGATGCTGAGCACGTGGACTACCCCGGACTCGCCGGTCGCACCGGTCACTTCAGCTACGGCGCCCCGCACGCGGTGACGGTCGGCGCCGACGGTGCCCGGGTCGTCTTCCTGCGATCGGCCGGCCCGGAGGACCCGGACGCCGCTCTCTGGACCTTCACCGTCGCGACCGCGGCCGAGTGCCTGGTCGCACCCGGGCCGATCGAGAGTTACGCCGCCGACCGCGATGCGCGCGTCGCCGCGTACGTCCGGGAAGGGCGCCTCTGGCGCGCGGATCTGGTGTCGGGCGAGGTGCGGGCGGTGCCGGTCGCCGTGCCGGCGCACGATCCCCGGCCCGACCCGGTGGGCCGCAACGTCGGCTACGTGACCTGGAACGACGGCTCGGCGTCGGTGCGCGTGGCGGGCCCGGA
Organism: Actinoplanes sp.; assembly: GCA_036402935.1. GTDB lineage: Bacteria > Actinomycetota > Actinomycetes > Mycobacteriales > Micromonosporaceae > Actinoplanes. Next base: position 6,154 of record DASWRZ010000111.1, on the reverse strand, counting down.
CGGCGACCGTCTGCTGGCCGGCGAACCGGGCGCCGCCTGGCGTGAGCACGGCGGCCCGATCAACTGGGGGGTGCCCGATCCGGCGGCGGTCCGGTTCGGGCGGGGGCGCGGCTGGTGGTGGTCGCCGGACGGGCGGCAGATCCTGGCCGCCCGCACGGCCGGCGCGACCAGCCTGCACCTGCTCGATCTCGACGACGGCTGGGTCGACGTGCACTGGGACCGCGAGACCTATCCGCACGTGGTCGGCGTGCGCTGGTCGGAGAGCGGCGGACCGCTGGTCACCGTGCTGCGCCGGGTCCAGCAACACGGCCTGGTGCTGGCGATCGACCCGCGCACCGGCGAGACCCAGGTGCACGCCGAGCTGGCCGACGCCCGCTGGGTCGAGCCGGTGCCGGGCACCCCGCGGCACCTGCCGGACGGGCGGGTGCTGGTCGGCGGCGAGCTGGCGCACGACGGGTTCGACGCCCGCTGCCTGTTCGCCGACGGCAGCCTGCTGACCCCGCCCGGTCTCTACGTGCGCCGGGTGATCGGCACGCTGCCCCGGGCCGGCGGTCCGACCGGCGCGCCCGACCTGGTCGTCGAGGGGACCGAGGGGGATCCGTCGCGGCAGGACGTCTTCCGAGTGCGTACGTCTCTCGGTGGCGGCGGACCGGAAGCCGCGAAGATCACCGCAACCACCGGATGGCCCACCGGATGGCATCGCGCCGCCGTCGGCGGCGACGTTCTCGTGATCGACGGCGAGGTCCGGCGCGGCGAGGTGAAGGTGGGTGTCCTGACCTCGTACGCCGCTCCCCTGCCCTACCAGCCGCGGCCGCTGCTGGAGCGGGTGACCGACCGGCGGCTGCCGGCGGCCGTGCTCTATCCGGCCTCCTACGTGGCCGGAGTGAAGCTTCCGGTGCTGATGACGTTCGGGGCCGGGCCGGGACATCAGGAGGTCGTCAGCGACCCGGCGGCCTGGCAGGAGCGGCAGTGGTGGGCCGACGCCGGCTTCGCGGTGGTCAGCGTCGACGGGCGCGGCACCCCGGGAGTGGCGCCGAGCTTCGAGAAGGTGGTGCATCGGCGGCTGGTCGACGTGGCGCTGACCGACCAGGTCGACGCCCTGCGCGCGCTCGTCGGCAAGCATCCCGACCTGGACCTGAGCGCGGTCGCCGTGCGCGGGCACGGGCTCGGCGGCTGGCTGGCCGCGATGGCCGTACTGCGGCGGCCGGACGTCTTCCATCGCGCGGTGGCCTTCGAGCCGGTGCTGGACTGGGGTGACCTGCCGGGGCCGTTCGCCGAGCGCTACCTGGGTGATCCGGTGGACGCGGCGGAGGTCTACGCGCACCACAGCCTGGCCGAGGCGGTGGCCCGGTCTGATCACTCCCGGCCGCTGTTGATCATCGGCGGGGAGATGCCCGGCATCCTTTCCCGGCCGTCGGCCACTCTGGCGGAGGAACTTCACTTTCTCCGGGGATGAGTTCTGTCCGACCCTTCGCCTAGGGTCGGTTCATGAGCCACTTCGATGAGGCGGGTTCGGCGGTCCAGGCCGCTCTCGATTCCGGGGCCCGCTATGCCGACGCCCGCGTCATGCTGCGGCGCTCCGAGTCGATGACCGCCCGCGACGGCGACGTGGAAGACCTCGGCTCGGTCGAGAGCGCCGGTCTCGGCGTGCGGGCCCTGGTCGGCTCCAGCTGGGGTTTCTATGCCGTGCCCGACCTCTCCGACGCGGCCGCGCGGTCGGCCGGCCGCCAGGCCGCCCAGATCGCCGCCGCGTCCGGCCTGGTCCCCGGCCCCGAGATCGACCTGGTCCCGTCCGCGCCGATCGAGGCCTCCTGGTCCAGCGAGTGTGCGATCGACCCGCTGGGCGTTCCGCTCTCCACCAAGGGCGACCTGCTGGTCGCGGCCACCGCGGCGGCCAAGTCGGCGGGCGCCGACCTGGCCGAGGCGCTCTACCAGATCTGGGACACCCGCAAGTGGTTCGTCTCCAGCGAGGGCCACCGCATCGACCAGCACCTGCGCGAGACCGGCGCCGGGCTGACCGCGAGTGCGTACGGCGACGGCGAGATCCAGCGCCGGTCCTGGCCGTCGCACCGCGGGCAATACCGCACCAGCGGCTGGGAGGTCGTCGACGAGCTCGACCTGGTGGCCAACGCGCCGCGCATGGCCGAGGAGGCGCGGGCCCTGCTCACCGCGCCGCTCTGCCCCTCCGGCACGACCGACCTGGTGCTCGGCGGCGAGCAGCTGGCACTGCAGATCCACGAGTCGGTCGGGCACGCCATCGAGCTCGACCGCATCCTCGGCTGGGAGGCCGCGTTCGCCGGCACCAGCTGGCTCGATCTGGGGCAACTGGGCTCGCTGCGCTACGGCTCCGAGCTGATGAACATCACCATCGACCCGACCATCCCGGGCGCGCTCGGCAGCTTCGGCTTCGACGACGAGGGCAGCCCGGCGGCGCCGCGCGATGCGGTGCGGGACGGCATCTGGGTCGGCGTGCTGGCCGGACGGGACTCGGCCGCCGCCGCCGGCCTTTCCTATGCGGGCAGCGTGCGCTCGGACGGCTGGGCCCGGCTGCCGATGGTCCGCATGACCAACGTCGGCCTCGAGCCCGGCCCGCACACCCTCGACGAGATCATCGCGGCCACCGACGACGGCGTGTTCATGGACATCAACCGCTCCTGGTCGATCGACGACCGCCGGCTCAACTTCCAGTTCGGCTGCGAGGTGGGCTACCAGATCAAGAACGGCAAGCTCGGCCGCATGCTGCGCAACCCGACCTACACCGGCATCGGCCCCCGGTTCTGGCAGTCGATGGACATGCTCTCGTCCGAGTCGGTGGCGTGGGGCACGCCCAACTGCGGCAAGGGGCAGCCCGGTCAGACCGGGCACACCGGCCATCCGGCGGCGCCGGCTCGCTTCAAGGACGTACGCGTGGGGGTGCGCGCATGACGACCGAACTCCAGCTCGCGGCCCAGATCGTCGACCTGGTCACCACTGTGGCCGGTCCGGGGGCCGAGGCCGAGGTGACGGTGTCGCACGACGCCGAGGCCCTGACCCGGTTCGCCAACTCGGCCATCCATCAGAACGTGGCCGAGGCGACCACGAGGGTGCGCCTGCGGCTGCACGCCGACGGCCGCACCGCGGCGGCCGTCACCACGGTCGTCTCGCCGGAGGGGCTGCGAGCTCTGGTCGAGCGCACGCTGAACGCGGCCCGGGTCAGCCCGCCCGACAAGACGTGGCCCGGGCTCACCCCACCGACCGCGCCGCATCAGTCGGCGGGCTATCACGGCTCGGGCAGCAACTCCGGCCTCGACTTCGGCTTCGACGAGGCGACCGCGCACGCGACCCCGGAGGAACGGGCCACCCGGGTGTTCGACTTCGTACGCGCGGCGGGCGGCCTCGAGACAGCGGGCTACTGCCGCACGACCTATACGGCCGCCGCGTTCGCCAACACGGCCGGGCAGTCGGTCGAGGGGCGCACCGCCGAGGCCGCGTTCGACGGCATCGCCCGCAACGACGGGGCCGACGGCGTGGCCCGGCTGGCCAGTGGCCGGTTGGCCGACCTCGACGGCGCGCTGCTCGGGGCCCGCGCGGCGGCCAAGGCGCGGGCGGTGGTGCGGCCGGTCGAACTGCCGCCCGGCCGCTACGAAGTGGTGCTGGAGCCGGAGGCGGTCTCCGACCTGCTGCACAACCTGGCCACCTTCGGCTTCAACGGCAAGGCATGGAGCCAGCACCAGTCGTTCGCCTCGATCGGCGAGGAGCAGTTCGACCCGTCGATCACGCTGATCGACGAGCCGCTGGGCAGTCGCCCCGAACCGGCACCGGGCCTGCCGTTCGACATCGAGGGCACGCCCACGCAGTCGCTGGTGCTCGTGCGCGAGGGGATCACCAAGGCGGTGACCCACGACCGGTCGTCGGCGGCGGCGTCCGGTGCCGTGTCGACCGGCCACGCCTCCGACGCGTCGCGCACGTGGGGGCCGATCGCCACCCACATGAGCCTCGAGGCGGCCCCCGCGGCGAGCGAGCCGTCCCTGCCGCCGGCCGACCCGCGGAGCCCGGTGGCCGCGGCCGCCCGGCCGCTGGCCGCCCGCATGGAGCGGGGCCTGCTGATCACCGATTTCTGGTACACGAGGTGCCTCGACCAGAAGGCTCTGATCATGACCGGCCTGACCCGCAACGGCGTCTGGCTGGTCGAGAACGGCGAGGTCACCGGCGCGGTGAGCAACATGCGCTTCACCCAGGCCTATCCGCAGGCGCTCGGGCTGGGCATGGTGCACGGCGTCGGCAGCGAATCGGTGCTCCTGCCCGATCGGTGGTCGGGAGTGCGATATGCCGCCCCGGCGCTCCATCTCGCGTCCTGGAACCTGACCGGTAACGCTTCCGGCTAGTGCGGTCGGCGCTCATCAATGTGAGCAGGGCTCGATTTTGTGACATACACAGCATCCCTGAGCCGCAATACTTCCGGGCCGCGGCGTAACGTGTGCCACACATCACGGAAGGATGGCGGCTGCTGGGCGCCCCCGCCCGTTAACAGCCGGGCCATTGCCCGTTGACAGGGTCAGGCACGTCAGGGAGAGCAAATGACGACGACGGCAACGAGGCCGGACGCAGCGAAGGCACGCGCTGCTATCGCGGCCAGAACGTTGCGTACTGACCGGTGGTGGTTTCCTCCACTGGTCACCTTCGTGGGACTAGCGGCATGGGTCATCTACGCGACCGTCCGCGTCTTCATGCACAAGTGGTATTACGTGAGCGAATACCACTACCTCACACCGTTCTATTCACCATGTCTGACCGACCGGTGTGTGCCCGGCGCGGCCGAGTTCGGCACCCCGTTGCCGAAATTCTGGCTGATCCCCGAGGCGGCATTCACCCTGCCGTTCCTGCTGCTGTTCCGGTTGACCTGCTACTACTACCGCAAGGCCTATTACCGGGCGTTCTGGTTGTCGCCGCCGGCCTGCGCGGTGCCCGACGCCCACAGCAAGTACTCGGGTGAGACCCGGTTCCCGCTGATCTTCCAGAACATCCACCGCTACGCGTTCTACGCCGCGGGGATCATCTCGTTGATCAACACGTGGGACGCCATCCGCGCGTTCCGCAGCGGCGACGGGTTCGGCTTCGGGCTGGGCAACATCGTCCTGGTCGTCAACGTCGTGATGCTCTGGGCCTACACGCTGTCCTGCCACTCCTGCCGGCACATCGCCGGCGGCCGGCTCAAGCATTTCTCCAAGCACCCGGTGCGCTACCGCTTCTGGACGTTCGTGTCCAAGCTCAACGCGCGCCACATGATGCTCGCCTGGATCACGCTCGGCACGCTCGCGCTCACCGACTTCTATGTCATGGCCGTGTCCGCGCACTGGTTCTCCGACCTGCGGTTCGTGGGCTGAGGGGGCCTTCAAAAGTGACCACACGCATCGAACGACACCACTACGACGTCGTCGTGATCGGGGCCGGCGGCGCCGGCCTGCGCGCCGCGATCGAAGCTCGGCTGGCCGGCAAGAAGACCGCGATCATCTCGAAGTCGCTGTTCGGCAAGGCCCACACGGTCATGGCCGAGGGCGGCGCGGCGGCCGCGATGGGCAACGCCAACTCCAAAGACAACTGGATGGTCCACTACCGCGACACCATGCGCGGCGGGAAGTTCCTCAACAACTTCCGGATGGCCGAGTTGCACGCCAAGGAGGCTCCCGAGCGCGTCTGGGAGCTCGAGACGTACGGCGCGCTCTTCGACCGGACCAAGGACGGCAAGATCTCGCAGCGGAACTTCGGCGGCCACGAATATCCCCGGCTCGCGCACGTCGGCGACCGCACCGGCCTGGAACTGATCCGCACCCTGCAGCAGAAGATCGTCTCGCTGCAACAGGAGGACTACGCCGAGACCGGGAACTACGAGGCCAAGATCCGGGTCTTCTCGGAGACCACGATCACCGACCTGATGCTCGAGGGCGACACGGTCGCCGGCGCGTTCGGCTACTACCGCGAGTCGGGCGAGTTCCTGCTGCTCGAGGCGCCCGCGGTGGTGCTCGCCACCGGCGGTGTCGGCCGCAGCTACAAGGTCACCTCCAACTCGTGGGAATACACCGGTGACGGCCACGCCCTCGCCCTGCGGGCCGGCGCGACGCTGATCAACATGGAGTTCCTGCAGTTCCACCCGACCGGCATGGTCTGGCCGCCCAGC
>DASWRZ010000110.1:0-14958 GCA_036402935.1 Actinoplanes sp. | reverse complement strand
TGGCGGAAAAGGTCGCCGACCACGCCGACGCGGTCACCCGCTTCGCGCTGCTGACCCGACCGGGCCCTCCGGCCCCGCCGACCGGCGACGACGTCACCTCACTCGCCGTCTCGATCCCGCACGACGAGGCGGGCACGCTGGTCGCGGTGCTTACGGAGCTTTCCGTACGCGGCATCAACCTGTCCCGCATCGAGTCCCGCCCGACCGGTGAGCAGCTGGGCACGTACGTCTTCTTCCTGGACTGCTCCGGGCACGTCGCCGAACCGCGGCTGGGCGAGGCCCTTCAGGGCCTTCGCCGGATCTGTGCCGAGGTCCGCTTCCTCGGCAGCTATCCCCGGCACCGCCTGACCCTCCAGGCACCGGTGGTCTCGCCGAAGGGACTGTCGGACGCGGACTTCGCCGACTCGGCCGCCTGGCTGGCGCGGATCCGAGCCGGCGAAATGGCCTAGGGCCTGGACCGGCCCGAGGCTAGTTACCGAGCAGGTTGCCGAGGATGCCGCCGCCCTGCTGCTGACCGTGCGCGGCGCCGGCCAGGCCGTGCGACGTCTCCTCGGACGGCTGCACGACGACGAAGCCCTGCCCGGCGAAACTCATCGTGAAGCGCTCGCCGGTGGTGCGGCCGAGCAGCGTGCCGAGGCCGAGCTGCTCGGCGCGGTGGAAGCCGGTCTGCAGGTTGGCCGACCAGCAGATCGCGGCCTGCGGGTCGACGTACGTCGGCTGGTCGACCGTGAGCACGACCGGCGTGCCCTTGGTCGTGACCGCGATGCGGCCGTGGCCGGTGAAGACGCAGTTGAACAGGCCGGCGTTGGACATCATGCCGGCACCGCCGCTGGTCATGCGGACGTCGTACTGAAGGGTCGAGTCGAAGGCGAGCACGTTGGCGCCGTTGATCGACAACGCGTCGCCGGGCTCGAGGTCGATCAGGTGGATGTCGGCGGCGCGCTCGGCGAGGAAGACGTCTCCCTGGCCGCGGATCCGCATCAGCGGGACGCCCTCGCCGGTGAGCTTCTGCTTGAGGAACTTGCCGATGCCGCCCGAGCCCAGCGCCTCGAACCGCACCTGACCCTGGTAGGCCACCATCGAGCCCTGCCGGGCCAGGAAGTCGCCGTTGAGCTCGGCCTTGAGCAGCTTGGAGTTTTGAAGACGCAGGCCGGGCTGGGTCGATTCCTTCTCGAGGTTGTCCTTCGAGAAAAGCTCGCTGCGCATGCACAACCTCCTGTGACGTTTTTCGAACCAGGGTAGGTGGCGCACCCAAAAGTGGTGGTCAGGCCCATCCCAGCTCGTGCAGCCGGTGGTCGTCGATGCCGAAGTGGTGGGCGATCTCGTGCACCACGGTGATCGCTACCTCGTCGACCACATCGGTCTCGGTCTGGCAGACCTTGAGGGTCGGCAGGCGATAGATGGTGATGCGGTCGGGGAGCACGCCGGCATAGTCCCAGCCACGGTCGGTCAGCGCGGTGCCCTCGTAGAGCCCCAGCAGGTCGTCGCCGCCGCCCGCCGGTGCGTCCTCGACCAGGAACACCACGTTGTTCATGAGAGACAGCAGCTCGACGGGCACCTCGTCGAGCGCCTCACCGACCAGTTCCTCGAAGCGCTCACGGCTCATCTCCACTGGCACGGAAACCATTGTGCGCCCCTGATGCCGGTGCGACGGGGAAGCCTCCCCGCCGCATCGGCGCGCGGGTCGGAGCTCAGGAGGCCAGCCTGGCGGTGAGCCCGATGTCGACACCGGGGGAGAGCAGCTTGGAGACCGGGCAGTTCGCCTTGGCGTCCTCGGCGATCTTCTGGAACGTGCCGTCGTCGACACCGGGCACGTTGCCCGTGGTGTCGAGCTCGATACGGGTGATCGCGAAGCCGGAGTCGGTCTTCTCGAGCTTGACCCGGGCGACCGTGTCGACCGAGGTCGGCACGAAACCGGCCTGGGAGAGCGCGTTCGCGAAGGCCATCGAGAAACAGCCGGCGTGCGCCGCGCCGATGAGCTCCTCGGGGTTGGTCCCCTCGCCCTCTTCGAAGCGCGACTTGAAGGAGTAGTTGCCCTGAAGACCACCCCTGCCGGTCTTCATCCAGCCGGAACCCTCGGCGAGGTTCCCTTCCCAGCGAGCAGTAGCAGTGTTGATAGGCATGACCGAAACGCTAGTCCATCGCGGCGTGGCTGGTCGGCCGACCGGGGCACGGGCCATCATGGGTGCCATGCCCGTGCCCCAGCAGCCGATCGACCTCGGGACCACCGCGCCGCCCCCCGTCATCGAGTTCGGCCCGCAACCGGACGAGAAGCAGCCCGCACGACGGAGCCGCAGCTTCACCGGGCTCGGGCGCGAACTGCTCCGCGACCGGCGGCTGGTTCCGATCGGGGCGGCGCTCGCGGCGGTGGCCGCGTTCGCGTCGCTGATCTCGGAGTGGCAGGTCACCACGGTCGACGCGGCCGCCCTGGGCAACGGCGAGCTCGGCGACCGGGTGCTGCCGACCGACCTGGCCGACCTGGGTGCGTTCGGCGGCGCCTATCTGACCGGGCTGTTCCTTCTGGTGGCGGCCGTCGTGCTCACGCTCTTCGGACCGGCCGCCGGGCGACGGTACGCGCGGCCGGCCGGGCTCGGCATCGGCGGGGCGGTGCTCGGCGTCCTGCTCTCGCTGACCTCGCTGCTGGGCGATCAGAGCCGGCTCTTCTCCCGGCTCTACACGCTCGAGCTCAACAGCGATCAGCTCAAGGTGGCGTACGGGCGGGGCCTGTGGTGTGCCCTGGTCGCGGTGGTGCTGGCGCTCGGCGCGCTCTATCTGGCCGGGCGGGAGTCGTCATCCTCCGGCTGGGAGTGGCGCCGGGTTCCGGAGCAGGACGACGGAGAGGACGACGAGGAGCCCTTCGAACTGACCGTCAGCTCGACCACACCGTTCACCTCGGGGGCCGACGACCACGACCGGCCCGACCGATAACGGACGACGGGGATATCCGGGTGATGACCGGACCGGGCCGCCGGTAGGCTCGGCAATCGTGATTGACCTGCGTCTGCTACGCGAAGACCCCGAGCTGATCCGCGCCAGCCAGCGACTGCGCGGCGAGTCCACCGAGCTGGTGGACGCCCTGTTGAGCGCCGATGAACAGCGCCGGGCGTCCACGCAGCGATTCGAGTCGGTGCGGGCGGAGCAGAAATCCCTCAGCAAGCAGGTTCCCAAGGCGACCGGCGACGAGCGGGCCGCGCTGCTCACGCGTACGAAAGAATTGGCGGCCGAGGTCAAGGTGGCCGAGGTCGAGGCGAGCGCGGCCGACGAGGCCCTTCGCCGGGCCCACCTCGCGGTGCCCAACATCGTGCAGGACGGCGTGCCCCCGGGCGGCGAGGACGACTTCGTCGTGCTGCGTGAGGTCGGCGACCGGCCCGTGATCGCCGAGCCCAAGGACCACCTCGAGATCGGCGAGGCGCTGCGGGCGATCGACACCGAGCGCGGTGCCAAGGTGTCGGGCTCGCGGTTCTACTTCCTGACCGGGGTCGGCGCACTGCTCCAGCTCGGGATGCTGCAGATGGCTATCGCTCAGGCAATCGAGTACGGCTTCACCCCGTCGATCACCCCGTCGCTGGTCAAGCCCGAGTCGATGGAGGGCACCGGCTTCCTCGGTGCGCACGCCAGCGAGGTCTACCGGCTCGAGGCCGACGACCTCTACCTGGTCGGCACGTCGGAGGTCGCGCTCGCGGCCTACCACTCCAACGAGATCATCGATCTCGCGGCGGGCCCGATCCGATTCGCCGGCTGGTCGTCGTGCTACCGGCGCGAGGCCGGGTCGTACGGCAAGGACGTGCGCGGCATCCTGCGGGTGCACCAGTTCGACAAGGTCGAGATGTTTTCGTTCTGCCGGCCCGAGCAGGCGGCCGACGAGCACCTCAAGCTCCTCGCGATGGAGGAGGAGATGCTGGCCAAGGTCGAAGTTCCGTACCGGGTGATCGACGTGGCCGGCGGCGACCTCGGGTCGAGCGCGGCGCGCAAGTTCGACTGCGAGGCGTGGGTGCCGTCGCAGGGCCGCTACCGCGAGGTCACGTCGAGCTCGAACTGCACCACGTTCCAGGCCCGGCGGCTCAACATCCGCTACCGGGACGAGGACGGCAAGCCGCAGACCGCGGCGACCCTCAACGGGACGCTCGCGACCACCCGCTGGCTGATTCCGATCCTGGAAAACCACCAGCAGCCCGACGGCTCGGTGCGCGTACCCAAGGCCCTTCAGCCCTACCTCGGCGGTCGCGACGTTCTTGAACCTCACCGCTAACGGGTAATACACCGTCCGGCTACCGGAAGTCATAGCCGCTGGTAGCCGGATAGGTGTAACTTTTTCCTTCCGCCCTCCGCGGGGGTCGTAACACCCCGGAGGTACCGATGATCAAGCCTGGACTCCCCAAGCTCGTCGCGACAGATCTCGATGGCACGCTCGTGCGCAGCGACGACACGGTGTCCGCGTACACCCACGAGGTTCTCGACCGGGTGCGCGCCGCCGGCATCCGGATCGTCGGCGCGACCGGGCGCGGCCCTCGGCTCACCTCGCTGATCCGGCAGGACATCCGCTCGGCCGACTTCCTCGTGATGGCCCAGGGCGGCTGGGTGCTCGACCAGGCCGAGCAGACCTACCTTCGCCAGTCCTGGCTGCCCGGCGCCGCCCTCGTCCCGGCCCTGGCCGCGCTCGAGTCCGAGGTCGGCCGGCTGTCGCTGATGATCGAGGCACTCGAGCACGACGACGCGCCGCTCTGGGGCGACTTCGACCCGACCTGGCGCTACCCGGTCACCGTCCTGCCCCGCACCCGCGCCGAGTGCCTGTCCGGCGACGTGATCAAGGCGTTCGTGCGGTCGTTCGACCACGACGTCGACGAGCTGCTCGAGGTGGCCCGCCGGCTGGTACCGGAGCACGTGGCATCGGTCACTCAGGCCGGCCTCAACTACGTCGAGATCTGCCCGCCGGGTGTGAACAAAGCGACCGGCCTGTCGGTGGTCGCCGAGGCGGTCGGCGTCGACCCGGCCGACGTGCTGGTCTTCGGTGACATGCCCAACGACCTGCCGATGTTCGGCTGGGCGGGATGGAGCCGGGTGGCCGTGGCCAACGCACACCCGTCGGTGCTCGAGGCGGCCGACGAGGTGACGCTGACCAACGACGAGGACGGAGTGGCCGTCTACCTGGACAAGTTACTGTCGAGGTAATGCGTTTTCGACTCGTAGCCAGCGACATAGACGGAACCCTCATACACGACGACGGCACCCTCAGTCCGCGTACGCTCGACGCCCTCGCGGCACTGCCGGTGCCGTTCGTCGTCGTGACCGGCCGCCCGGTGCGATGGCTGCACCAGCTGTACGAGCAGATGCCCGCGCCGGTGCCGGCGGTCTGCGCCAACGGGGCCGTCATCTACGACCCGGCCGACGACGAGATCGTGCTGGCCAACCCGCTCTCGACCGACCTTCTGCTCGACGTGAGCAAGCGGCTGCGCGAGGCGGTGCCCGACATCGCGCTGGCGGTCGAGGTCGAGGACAGCCGCGCCTTCTGGCACGAGGAGGCCTGGCCGGTGCGCCGGCCGGGAACGCCTCAGCAGGTCCGCGTGCTCACCACACCCGAGGAGCTGACCTCGGTGCCGGCGGTGAAGCTGCTCGCCCGCTCGGCGGCCCACGAGCCGGACGCCTTCTACGAGCTGGTCAGCCGCACGCTGGGCGACGTGGCCGAGACGACCCACTCGTCGAGCAGCGCGCTGGTCGAGATCTCGGCGCCGGCCGTCACGAAGGCGGCCGGGCTGGCGTGGCTCTGCGAACGGGACGGCATCGACGCCTCGGAGGTGCTCGCCTTCGGCGACATGCCCAACGACATCCCGCTGCTGGCGTGGGCCGGCCGCGGCGTCGCGATGGGCAACGCCCACCCGGCCGCCCGCGCGGTGGCCGACGAGGTGACCGGCACGAACGACGAGGACGGGGTCGCGCGCTACCTGATCGAGGAGTTCGGCCTGCGGTAGCGCCGAGCGACTCGCCGCCGGCTTTCACAAATACGGATCTCCGACAAGTTCCGTTTCGGAGGCCACGCGCCGTCGCTGCTTACGCTCCCCGCGCCGCCGCCGGGCGGGCCCGCCGGGTCACCCCGCCGTCCATGGCTGCCTACGCTCTCCGGCGCCGCCGCCGGGCCACCCCGGGGTCCGTCGCTGCTTACGCTCTTCCCGTGCCGCCGCCGGGCGGCCCCGCCGGGTCACCCCGCCGGCTCCGCGGTACTTGGGCTCGCGCCGCCGGGCGGTCAGCCCGCGGGCCTTACAGGTATTGGCCTGTGCGGCCGTCGGCGCCCGGCTGGCCCGGGGCGCCCGGCATGCCGGGCAGAAGGCCCGGGGCGCCGGCACCCATCGGCAGAGCGGGCCGGCCGCCGCGCATCTGCTCGAGCTGGAGCCGGGCCGCCATCTGCTGGGCGACCAGCGCCGCCTGGATGCCGTGGAAGAGACCCTCGAGCCAACCCACCAGCTGAGCCTGGGCGATGCGCAGCTCGGACTCGCTGGGCGGGGTGTCACCCTCGAACGGCAGCGACAGCCGCTCCAACTCATCGCGCAACTCGGGGGCGAGACCGTCCTCCAGCTCGATGATCGAGCGCTGGTGGATGTCGCGCAGCCGGTTGCGGCTGGCCTCGTCGAGCGGCGCCGCCCGCACCTCCTCGAGCAGCTGCTTGATCATGCTGCCGATGCGCATGACCTTGGCCGGCTGCTCGATCAGGTTGCCGGGCTCCTCCGGGATGACCGTGCCATCGGCGTCGATCGTCCCCATCGGGCGGCCGTCGGGGCCGACCACGATGACGGAACCGTCTTCCTGCTTCTGCTCGTTGCGGGTCTCGTCGGTCATGCGTCTATCTTCCCGCACCGGCTCGAAGCATTCGTTCGCGGCTCTGCCGCCTTCAGATTCGCAGCTCCGCGACGGCACACTTCACGCTACCGCCGCCCCGCTTGAGCTCGGTCAGCTCGACGTGTACGGGCAGGTAGCCGGCCTCCCGCACCTTGGCGCCCATCGCGACCGCCTCGGTGTTGAGGATCACGTGACGGCCATCGCTGACCAGGTTGAGCCCGAACGCCTCGGCGTCGACCCGGTCGGCCAGCACGGCGTCGGGGAAGAGCTGCGCGAGGACCTGCTGGGAGGCGGGCGAGAAGGCACCCGGGTAGTACGCGATGTGGCCGTCGTCGAGCGCGGCCAGCGCGGTGTCGAGGTGATAGAAGGCCGGGTCGACCAGGTGCAGCGAGAGCACCGGACGGCCGAGCACCTCCTGGGCCTCGGCATGCGCGGCCGGGTCGGTGCGGAAGCCGTACCCGGCCAGCACCAGACCGCCGTACGCCCCGGGGAGGTACGCGAAGTCACCCTCACCCTCGTTGACCTGCTCGCCGATCGTGAGGGGCCAGCCGCCCGTACGGTAAAAGCCCGCGTGAGCGACGGCCTCGCCGGAGCGTTGGGGGTGTTTGAAACGTGCCCCGTAAACCCGGCCGTCGACCGAGAACGCGCCGTTGGCCGCATAGACCATGTCGGGTAACCCCGGGATCGGGTCGAGGACGTGGACGGTGTGGCCGAGGTCGCTGAGTGTGGTGCGCAGCAGGTCCCACTGCTTGAGGGCGAGCGCCGCGTCGACCGCGACCGTGGTGTCCATCCACGGGTTGATGGCGTATTCCACCGCGAAGTGCTCGGGCGGGCACATCAGATATGTCCGATTGCGGGGCATACGCTCCGAGTAGCTCATGGGCTACAGCGTAGGTAGCCTGAGACGGTCGAAACAGCCGGAAATCTTGCTCGTTGGAGGCGAATCGTTGCAGATGGACGCTGTAGACCAGCGAATCATTGCGTTGCTGGTGTCGGACGCCCGGGCGTCCTACGCCGAGATCGGCGCGAAGGTCTCGCTGTCCGCCCCGGCGGTAAAGAGACGCGTCGATCGACTGCGGTCGAGCGGGGTGATCAAGGGATTTACCACCGTCATTGACCCGGCCGCCGTGGGCTGGACGACCGAGGCCTTCGTCGAGCTGTTCTGCACCGGGCGCACCACGCCGGCGCAGATCACCGTGGCGACACGGCGGCACCCCGAAGTGGTCGGCGCCTACACGGTGTCGGGCGAGGCCGACGCGCTCGTGCACCTGCGGGCGGCCGACATCGGCCATCTCGAACAGGCGCTGGAAAAGCTGCGGGCCGAGCCGTTCGTGACCTCGACCCGGAGCATGGTCGTGCTGTCTCGCCTCGTGGAGACCCCTACGCCGATGCCTTTATAGGTACATCCCGGTGTGGTGGTCGTCTATAGGTACATCCCGGTGCGGTGGTCGTCGCCGGACTCCTTCTCCTTCGACGTCGGCTTGTCGCCCTCGCCGAAGAAGCGCTTGCCGCCGAACTCGCCGTGCAGCCGATCGTCGAGTTCGTCGGCCAGGCCCGTCATCACCTGCACCGCCAGCATGAGGTGGGTGGCCTGGAAGTTGCGCCCGAAGACCGGGATCGACGCCCACACCGTGTCCTGAGCGCAGTAGAGACGGCCGATCGGCATGCGGTTGGTGAGCTCGGACAGCTTCACGTAGAGCTGCTCGGTCGGCTCGACGTCGGTCAGGATCGGCGAGAAGACGTCGACCAGGGGCGGATTGTCGCGTACCCGAACGAACACCATGGCCGACCCGGCCCGGATGCCGATGTCGCCGTCGTTGTCGACCTGAAGCTGGTCGACCGTGGTCTTGGACATCGTGGCGACGACCGTGCGCACCCGCTCGTCGAGCGGAACCACCTCGTCGGCCGCCGCGGCCAGGGCCTCGGTCAGCTCGCCGTTCTCGTCGAGATCGTCGAGGTTGAGCCCGGCGTCGAGGGTCGGCTCGTGCCGCGCGGTCGCCAGCGGCGCCACCTCGATCGGCTCGTCCTCGTCGTCGTGCACGAAATAGACCAGGAAAGCCGGATGGGGCGTGCCGTAGACGTCGCGCAGCGTGCGCGTGACCATCGTGGCCAGCTGCTTGGCCTTGTCGGTCGACGAGCGCACACCGAACGAGTCACCCGAGCCGAGCAGCACGCCGGGCGGCGACCAGCCGAGCGCGACCAGCGAGGCCACCGTCGCCCGATCCATCCGGTAGCCCTCGGGCAGCTCCGCGTTGCCGACGGCCAAGGCCTCGACCACGCCGTCGGGCAGCACCCGGATGCTCACCGAATAGACCGCCATGCCGGTGCCGGAGGCGGTCGGATCGAGCGTGAGATCGATGTGCGCACCCGGCGCCAGCTCGGTCAGCGCAGAGGCCAGTGCCCCCGCGAACTCCTGCCAAGCCTCGGTCACCTTGGCCCGCAAATCGGCCGTGGTGGGCTCGTCGAGCAGCACACCCTCGCTCGACTCCCCCGCGGCGCTCTCTGCCGTCATGGTCGTCACCTCCGTACCCGTCACCCTATCGAGCGGCGCCAGTTCCCCCCGTCCACCTTCTCAGGGGGTGGGCGCCTGCTTTCAACGGATGGGCTCTGTGTCGTCTCCCGCTTCGGCCCCCGAGCGCTTCGGCCAGCTCAGCGCCAAGGCGCTGAGCCGAGCGGCCACGTCGGACGGATCGGCTCCGCGGCCGACGGCCACGCCCATGAGGTACGCCGAGACGGGCGCACCCGGCCGGACCACCTGATGTGCGACGTCGCGGGCCACGTCGAGGACCGCCCTGGCCTCGACGTCATCGGGCCGGAGACCGAGCTCGGCGCAGGCAGCCGCGATCCAGGCATCGAGCTCGTTCACCGGGCGGATTCCCTCGCGGTCGTCGCAGCGCTCGCCGGGCCAGCTCCTGCGACGTTCACCCGGTGGACTTTGCTGTCGGCCGTCGCAGCGCTCGCCGGGCCAGCTCCTGCGGCGTCCACCGGGTGGACTTTGCTGTCGGCCGTCGCAGCGCTCGCCGGGCCGGCGGCTGCGGCGTTCACCGGGCCCACTCCTCGGCGGTCCGCAGGTCGTCGTCGGTGTCGCAGTCGAACCACGGGGGCGGCCCGGGGCGGCGCCACGAGACCTCGGCGACCCGCAGGTGCTCCATCAGCTCGCGGACCGACGCGCCGTGCAGGCCGCCGCGCTCCTCGGCCAGCCGCTCGACGGCGCCGCGCAGGGCGGTCGTGCGCCAGACGCCGCAGAGCATCTGCCGACGGCCCTCGGCGTCGCGATAGACCGCGCCCTGCATCGGGGCCGACTCGACGGTCAGGCGCAGCACGTCGATCGCCTCGCCGGTGAGCAGCGGAAGGTCGGCGGCCAGCAGAGCCGTGTAAGTGATGTCGTCGGGCACCAGCGCCAACCCGGCCGCGGTCGCCGCCACCGGGCCACCGCCGGGCGGTTCCTCGCGCGTGGAGTGCACCTGCACCGGGAGGTCCGGCGGCACCCGGCCGACCACGATGCGGGGATCGGCGTCGTGCACGGCGGCAAGGACGCGGGTGAGCATCGACTGCCCGCCCACCGGGAGGGTCGGCTTGTCCGCTCCACCCATTCGCCGCGCCGCACCACCGGCCAGCACCACCGCCGCAAATCCCCCCACGTACGTACCGTATCCCGGACGCGTGTCGAGCGTGACCGCGCGCTCACTTACCCGTTGTGGATCACTCACTGTTTCTGCCGCCTGATTCCCGGAATACGCTCGTGTCATGGCCCGGACGATGACGCGGCGACCCGTCGTGAAGATTGACCTCGATGGTTCCGGCGAGCCGCGTCGGCGACCCGATGATCTGGCGGCCGAGGAGCCGCTGGAGATTCGGGTGCGCAAGCAGCCGCTGGCGGTAACGATGCGAACTCCGGGCCACGACATCGACCTGGCCATGGGTTTCCTGCTGACCGAGGGCGTCATCGGCGCGGCCGGCGACGTGGTGACGGCCCAGTTGTGCGCGGGCACCGACACGCCCAACACCTACAACGTGGTCGACGTCGTGCTCGGCGCCGACGTGCCGCCACCGGTCACCGACCCGAGTCGCAATTTCTACACGACCAGCTCGTGCGGCGTCTGCGGCAAGGCGAGCATCGACGCAGTGCGCGTCCGCTCCCGTTTCTCCGTCGCCGACGATCCGCTCTCCGTGCCGGCCCGCACGCTGTCTCTGCTCCCCGATCGGTTGCGCGCGGCCCAGCGGACGTTTGCCCGCACCGGCGGGTTGCATGCGGCCGGCCTGTTCACGGCCGACGGCGAGCTGCTCGTGCTGCGCGAGGACGTGGGACGGCACAACGCGGTCGACAAGGTGATCGGGTGGGCGCTGCGAGAGGGCCGGCTGCCGTTGACCGGGCACATCCTGCTCGTGTCGGGCCGGGCCAGTTTTGAGCTGACCCAGAAAGCATGGATGGCCGGCCTGCCCATGCTGGCCGCGGTGTCGGCGCCGAGCACCCTGGCCGCGGAACTGGCCGACGAGGCGGGGCTGACCCTGGTCGGCTTCCTGCGCGGCCCGAGCATGAACGTCTACACCGCGACCCACCGCGTCACCGTCTGACCGCTCCCCATCCGTTCCCGGCCCCGATTCGTCCCGCGGCTTTGATTCGTTCCCGAGCCGCAGCTCGTTCCGGCCATTCATTCATCCCTGCCCTCCATTCGCCCCGCGGCCTCAACTCGCCCGGCAGCCTCAGCCCATCCCCGAGCCCCAGCCCGTTCGCCGGCGTCAGCTCGTCCCTGCCCTCAAGCTCGTCCCCCGGCCTCAAGCTCGTCCCCCGGCCTCAAGCTCGTCCCCCCGGCCTCAAGCTCGTCCCAGGTCTGAGTTCGTCCCCAGGCCTTAGCTCGTTCGCCAGCGTCAGCTCGTCCTCTGCGCATGGGCTCGTTCCCCGCCTCAATTTGCCCGCCGGCGCAGGACGCGCCGAAGGCGGCGCTTCTGGCGAGGCGGACGACTTCGTTCCGGATTGGACGGAGCGCCCGGACTCGGAGCTGCCGGCCGCTCGCTCGCCGACTTCTCCGGCTTTTCCGTCTCTTCGGACTCCGGCTCGTCCGGGTGCTCCGGCTGCTCGTGCCGGAGAAGGACGGCCGCCCGGGGTGGGGAGTCGAGGGCGGACATGGCGTGAGGGCCGATGCCCATGCCCAGGACCTCGTCGAGGAGGCCGGCCATCCGGTGCTGGGGTTCGACCTGGAGCGCGCGGTCGACGGCCACCCGGGCCAGCGCGCCCTGGCCCGCTCGCCAAGCCAGGTAGCTGAGGACGCAACCCGTGGCGGGGACGTAGATCGGCTCGACGCGGCGCAGCACGTCTGTCCACAGGGCCAGGCGCCACTCCTCGTCGCCCAGGCGGCCGAGGGTGTATTCGTGCACGTCCGGGTCGAGCAGGAGGACGCCCAGCCAGGCGACCTCGTCGTCGGTCAGGGCGCGGCCGGAGCGATATCGCTTCTCGGCCTCGCGGACGGCCAGGCGGCCGGCTCGGCGGATCGCCCGCGCGCCGTGGTCGGCGTCGGCGAGCAGGCCGTCGAGCTTCGATCGGGCGCGTTCGGTCGCCGCGATCATTGCCGCGCGAGGCTCGCCGTCGATCGACGCGACCAGGGCGACCAGGGCCTGGCGGCTGGGCAGCGCAACCTGGCCGCGATAGGTCGCCTCGGCGGCGATCAGGCTGGTCGCGGTGTCGAACGGGGTGCCCTCGGGCGGGCAGCACCCGGGGTCGGAGCAGAAGTAGGACCACCAGCGGCCGTCGTGCACGCGGACCGCTTCCAGGACGCGTACGCGGAAAGCGTCGAAGACCGCCAAGGCCCGCCGGACCACCGGGTCGACCCTCGCGGGCGGGCCGTAGGCCAGCACCGCGACGCAGCGGGCCCGCTGGGCGGCGATGACCGCGCCCAACTGCACCATGTCGTCGCCCTCGGGCGGCGGCAGGTCGTAGCGCGCGCCGAAGAACACCCGGCTGCCGCTCAGGCCGAGCACGACCAGGCTGTCGGTGGGGTGGAAGCCGATCACATAGGGCGTGGCGTCGACCAGGTCGGCGGGGTTGCGGACGGCGATGATGGTGTCAGGCGTCATGCTCGGCAGCTTGGCCGGTCGGCGAGAGCCGTCGAGTGCCAAAGTCGGCCGCTGTGGATAACCCCTACGAGCGGAACTGCAGCTCGTGCAACTCGAGGCCCTCTCGCTGCCATTCGTGCTGGTGGCGGTCGAGATCGAGGGTGAGCTCGATGGACGAGACGACGTCGTAGCCGGCCGCGTGCAGGCTGCGGATGGCCTCGACGTTGCGGGACGACGGCGAGATGGTCAAAGCGGTCATGTTGCGCTTCTTGGCCTCGCCGGCGACGTGCCGCAGCAGCCGGCGGCCGACGCCCTTGTGCCGGTGGGAGGTGGTGACGACGATCGGCTCCACCTCACCGGCCCGGCCGCGCATGATCAGCCCGACCAGCCCGATGACGCCGTCGTCGGCGTGATCGGCGACCCAGAGGCCGCTGAGATCGAGCCTGGTCAGGTATTCCTCGAAGCCCTCTCCACCGTCCTCGGCGGGCTCCCCGTACATCTCGTTGTGCTCATTGGTGAGCTCCGACCACAGGCGCCGGCCCGCGGAGTGGTCACTCGGACGGTACGAACGCACTGTGACAGGGGTCATGCCGACATTTTGACTCCGATTTCGGGCGTCCGTAAGCCGAAGTGGAAGATAAGCCGGTGGATCTGCCGTACTTGCGCGCGCACCCGGAGCACCTCCCGACATTTCTCACCCACCAGCGCATTCGCGAGACGCCGGTGGGCGGCGGAAGTGTGTCCGCGGCGAGCCGGTTGACGCTCGACGACGGCACCTCGATTTTCGCCAAGACTTGGCTGGAGGGATCGACCGCGCCGTATGGCTTTTTCACCGCCGAAGCGGCGGGACTGGACTGGTTGCGTTCCGCGGGGGCGATCGGCGTACCGGAAGTGCTCGTCGCCCTTCCGTCGATGATCGCGATGGAATGGATCGAACCGGGTTCGCCGTCGCGGGCGGCGGCGGTGCGATTCGGGCGCGAATTGGCGGCCTTGCATCGTTCCGGCGCGGATTCCTTCGGGGCGCAATGGCCCGGCTTCATCGGGCCGTTACCGCTGGACAACACCCCGACGGCCGGATCTTGGGGCCCGTGGTTCGCCGAGCGGCGGCTCCTGCCGTACCTCAAGATCTCGGCTGACAGCGGCGCGCTCACCGCAACCGACGTCGCCGTTGTCGACGGCATTCTCAAAACCCTTTCCGCGTACGCGGTGAGCGAGCCACCGAGCCGCACCCACGGCGATTTGTGGCCCGGCAATGTGCTGTGGGCGGCCGATGATCGCGCCTGGCTCGTTGATCCGGCGGCGCAGGGCGGACATCGGGAAACCGATCTCGCGGAGCTGGCGTTGTTCGGCGGCGTTCCGCACCTGGACGCGGTGCTCGGTGCCTATCACGACGCCTATCCGCTCGCCGATGGATGGCGGGAGCGGGTGCCGTTGCATCAGTTGCACCTATTGCTTGTGCATACGGCGGCTTTCGGTGGGTCATATCGCGGGGCCGTGATGACAGCGGCCCGAGCAGCGTTTGCGGCGTGATCGGCTCGTTTCCGGCCGCAGACGCACAGAACGTCGCCATCTGGGCTCTGAGCTGCGGCAATGAGGTTATCCACAAGCGTCGCCCGCGTAGCGGCACTCGATCGTCCCAGCGGCTAGATTCAATTCATGAACGAGACGCGATCTAACGAGCCGGCTGCGGGGCCGCTCGTCGACCGGTTCGGTCGGGTCGCCACCGACCTGCGCGTCTCGCTGACCGATCGGTGCAATCTGCGCTGCACCTATTGCATGCCCGAGGAAGGTTTGGCCTGGTTGCCGCGCCAGCAGCAGCTGACCGATGACGAGGTCGTGCATCTGATCCGGATCGCGGTCGAGCGGCTCGGGGTGAGCGAAGTGCGGTTCACCGGTGGCGAGCCGTTGATCCGGCGGGGCCTGGTCGGCATCGTCGCCGCGACGGCTCGGCTGGTTCCGCGGCCGCGGATGTCGATCACGACCAATGGCATCGGTCTCTCCCGGTTGGCCGGCGCGCTGCGTTCGGCCGGGCTCGACCGGGTCAACGTCTCGCTCGACACGCTCGATCCGGCCCGGTTC
>DASWRZ010000109.1:0-10575 GCA_036402935.1 Actinoplanes sp. | reverse complement strand
CCAGTCCGGGATGTGGAAGTTCTTCCTCAACTCGGTGTACGTGACGGTGCCGGCCGTGCTGCTGGCCCTGTTCCTGGCGTCCTGCGTGGCGTACGTCGTGTCCCGGCTCAGCTTCGCGTTCAACATCCCGCTGCTGATCCTCTTCACGGCCGGCAACCTGCTGCCGCAGCAGGTCATCATCACCCCGCTCTACCGGATCTATCTGGCGCTCGGCATCTACAACTCGTACCTGGGCCTGATCCTGATCAACCTGTCGTTCCAGCTCGGGTTCTGCGTCTTCGTGCTGAGCAACTTCATGAAGTCGGTGCCGCTCGAGATCGACGAGGCGGCGCTGCTGGACGGCGCCTCGCTCTGGACCCGCTACTGGCGGCTGACGCTGCCGCTGTGCCGGCCGGCCCTGGCCGCGCTGGCGACACTGCTGGTCACCTGGGTCTACAACGACTTCTTCTGGGCCATCACGCTGATCTCGACCGGCGACAAGCGGCCGATCACCTCGGCGCTGGCCAACCTGCAGGGCCAGTTCGTCGCCAACCAGAACCTGATCGCGGCGGCCGCCCTGATCGCGGCCATCCCGACGGTCCTGATCTACGTGCTGCTGCAGAAGCAGTTCATCGCCGGCCTGTCCCTGGGTTCGACCAAGGGCTGACCGGCAGGCAGAATGCGGCGTGCCTTCCGCCCTGATCGACCTCGACACCGCCCCGGCCGCCGATCTGCGGCCGGGGCGGCCGCGTCCCCGGGGTCGGTCCGCCCTCGCCGTGCTGAGCCTGACCTGGTCGCGCTGCTCGTCCCGGCCACGCCACCGGTGCCGGTTCATCTGCGGGCCACCACGCTCGTCGAGACCGCGACCGCGTATGCCCTGCCCGCCCTGACCGAGCGCTGGCACCGCTCACGGTGCTCGACCCGGCGACCGGCCGGGTGCGGGCCGATCTCGGCGGCTGGCGCCAGGTCTACGGTCGGACGCCACCTTGGCGTACGTCGTGAACGCCGGCCACCCGACCTTCTTCGGCCACTTCGACCCGACCCGGACGGCCGTGCGGATCCTCGGCACGACCGACGAGGAGTTCGGCCACTGCGACGCGGCCGCCGGTGCGGTGGTCTGCCACCTCACCGACGGCCCGGTCGCCATCTCGGCGTCTCGATCCGGTGACGCACCGCTCTTAGCGTGCCGTCATGAGGTCTGCCGCCACCTGATCGGGCGGCTCGCGCCCGCCGCTGGCACCGGTCAGTGCTTGGCGACGATCGTCGGGTAGAGATGCTCGAAGCTGAGCGCCTTGCCGAAGCCGGTCGCCACGATGAACGTGAGGCCGAGCAGGACGCCCAGTACCACGACGGCGAAGAGCAGGTAGGCGGTTATCTTGGCCGGAACGGCGGCCGGAGCCTCGCCGCCCGACGCCAGCGAGCGGATGCCCAGTGCGAAGAGCACCGGCAGGCCCGCGCCGAGGATCAAGCTGGCCAGGAACACTCGCCAAGCGCCGTCGAGAGCGAAATTCAGGTTGCCCATCGGTCAGCCCACCAGCTCGAGAGGGGCACGGTCGGGTTCGGCGACTTCCCAGTCGTCATTGACGTTGTGCTGCCCGATCGGGGCCTTGCGGGCCCGCCGCCAGACCACGGCCGCGACGGCGATCAGCAGGGCGAAGACGACCAGCGCGCCGGCCAGTCCGCCAAGCAGGTGGGCGAGCCACCACATGACCGCCCCGACCACCGCGGCGGCCGGGAGGGTGATCAGCCAGGCGGCGAGCATGCGGCCGGCCACCCGCCAGCGCACCAGCGCACCCGGACGGCCGAGACCCGAGCCGATCACCGAGCCGGTCGCCACGTGGGTGGTGGAGAGCGCGAACCCGAGGTGGCTCGAGGAGAGGATGACCGCGGCCGACGCCATCTGGGCCGCCATGCCCTGGGCCGGCTTGATGTCGACCAGGCCCTTGCCCAGCGTGCGGATGATCCGCCAGCCGCCGAGGTAGGTGCCGAGCGCGATGGCCAGGGCGCAGGCGACCTTCACCCAGAGCGGGATGTTCTTGGTGTCGGACCAGTCGCCGCTGGCGATCAGGGCCAGCGTGATGACGCCCATCGTCTTCTGCGCGTCGTTGGTGCCGTGCGCGAGGGAGACCAGCGAGGCGCTGCCGATCTGGCCCAGCCTGAAGCCGCGCTCGGTGTAGCGGGCGGCAAGCCCGGTGGTGAGCTTGAAGACCACCCAGGTTCCGGCCGCGGCGACGACGCCCGCGATGACCGGCGACAGGACGGCCGGCAGCAGCACCTTGCCGACGACGCCGTCGAGCTTGGAGCCGTCGCCGTTCCAGTTGACACCAGCCCAGCCCAGGCCCGCGATCGAGGCGCCGATCAGGCCGCCGAAGAGCGCGTGCGAGGAGCTGGAGGGCAGGCCCAGCAGCCAGGTGAGCAGGTTCCACACGATCCCGCCGACCAGACCGGCGAGCACGATGAGCAGTAACGCCTTTCCTCCGTCGGCGGTCAGGCCGGCCTTGGGGGTGCCGTTCGAATTCTGAATCTTGACGACGGCGTTGGTGACGGTGAGTGCGACCTGAACGGACAGGAACGCGCCGACCAGGTTGAGCAGGCCGGACAGAGCGACGGCGGTCTTCGGCCGGAGGGCGTTGGTGGCGATGGTGGTGGCCATCGCGTTCGCGGTGTCGTGAAACCCGTTGGTGAAGTCGAAGGCAAGAGCCGTGACGATCACCAGTGCCAGGATCACTGAAGTCTGGTTCACCAGGTGATCGTCACCGACGTTGCCGACCGGGGCCTAGGGGGTGAACAGAACCTTTTCGATGTTCCGCCGCCGTTAACCTTATGTTTCCCTAACCTGAGCGGTAAGTCACCTTTGTCGCACCCAGCGCAAACAGCCGGAACCGCGAGGCCCCGGCCGTTCGCCTTCGGTTCACTCAATCGTTAGGCGGATCGACCAGCGGCCAGCCGCCGGCGGCCAGCCGGGCCGACACCCGGACGACGTCCTCCGGGGTGGCATTCTGGAGTATGTGATCGCTGATCATGTTCTCGATGTCCTCGGCCGAGATCGGGTCGTCACTGCCGATCGACGTGTCGGCCAGGGCCGTGGCGATCTTCTTGATCTCCTCTTCGGTCAGCTTGCGGCGCAGGATGCCCAGCAGTGCCACATAGTCCTGGCGCGGCACGCCGGTCGGGTAACCGGCGCGGAGCCAGTCCACCGCCCGCGTCAAGAAGTTGGAGCGGGAATCTCCCACCGAAGCTCCCTTGTCTGTCTACTCGGAGTGGGCTACTTGGAGTGGATCGTCGGATAGATGTGGTCGAAGCTCATGACCTTGCCGAAGCCGGTCGCCACGACGAACGTGATCCCGAGCGCGACGCCCGCGAGCACGATCAGGAAGAGGATCCAGCCGAGCACGGTGCCGGCCGGGTTGGCCTTCGGGCCGGTCACCCCGGTCGTGTGGACCTCGGCCTCGCCGCCCGCGCCCCAGGCCAGGGAACGGATGCCGAGGGCGAAGATCAGTGGGAGCCCGGCGCCGAGGATCAGGCTGGCGGCCAGCACCTTCCAGGCGCCCTGCAGAGCCAGTGTCACGTTGTGCATGTCGGTCCTGCCTTTCAGCTCGCCGCGCCGGCGGAGACCCGCTCCGGAGCCGGAGCCTGTTCCCACTCGTCGTTGACGTTGTTGTGGTCGACCGGGTTGATCCGCGAACGGAAGAACATGAACCCGGCCAGGGCCAGCAGGATCACGAAGACGACGATGGCGCCGCCGACACCGCCGCCGACGATGTGTCCGATGTACCACATCAGGGCTCCGACCACAGCCGCCGCCGGAAGGGTGATCAGCCAGGCGGCGACCATCCGGCCGGCCACCCGCCAGCGGACCTGGGCACCCGGCTTGCCGATGCCGGTGCCGAGGATCGAGCCGGTCGCGACGTGGGTGGTGGAGAGCGCGAAGCCGAGCTGGCTCGACACCAGGATGACCGCGGCCGATGCCGATTCGGCGGCGAGGCCCTGGGGCGGGGCGATCTCGACCAGGCCCTTGCCCAGCGTACGGATGATTCGCCAGCCGCCCAGATAGGTACCGGCCGCGATGGCCAGCGCACAAGCGATCTTGACCCAGACCGGGATGTTCTTGGTGTCGGACCAGTCGCCGCTGGCGATCAGCGCGAGCGTGATGACACCCATCGTCTTCTGGGCGTCGTTGGTGCCGTGGGCCAGCGAGACCAGCGAGGCGCTGCCGATCTGACCCCAGCGGAAGCCGTTGTCGGTGAAGCGGGCCGCCACCCCCACGGTCACCCGGTAGATCAGCCAGGTCCCGGCCGCCGCCACGACGCCCGCGATGATCGGTGAGGCGATGGCCGGGAGTATCACCTTGCCGACGACGCCGTCGAGCTTGGTGCCGTCACCGACCCAGTTGACACCGGCCCAGCCCAGGCCCGCGATGGTGGCGCCGATCAGGCCGCCGAAGAGCGCGTGCGAGGAGCTGGAGGGAAGACCGAGCAGCCAGGTCAGCAGGTTCCAGACGATGCCGCCGATCAGGCCCGCGAGAACGATCAGAAGCAGCGCCTTTCCGCCGTCGCCGACCAGGTCCGGCTTGGGCGCGCCGTCCTTGCCCTGGATCTTGACGACGGCGTTGCTGACGGTCAGCGCGACCTGGACCGAGAGGAACGCGCCGACGAGGTTGAGTGCTCCGGAGAGGGCAACGGCCACCTTCGGCCGCAGCGCGTTGGTGGCGATGGACGTCGCCATCGCGTTCGCGGTGTCGTGGAACCCGTTGGTGAAGTCGAAGCCGAGGGCTGTGACGACCACCAGGATCAGGATGACTGTTGACTGTGTCACTCGGTCAGGGTCGCGCCGCAAACGTCAGACCTGAAGAGGGTGACGACCATGGATTGAATGTTCAATCTCTGTTGGGAAGCACGTCACTGGGAGTTTCGTGACCGCACACGCGGCGTCATGTTTCGCCGACCGTTGTGCGGCGGGTAAGGAACTGACGGGCAAACCGTACCGGAAACCTGGGATTCGTCCGATCCGGACCGCCGCAGGATAACCGATCCGTGCAACGGCACCAATTTGCCCGAATCCTATCCGACTGGGCAAGATCCGCATTTTCCCGTATCGGCGATCACGACCAGTAATTCTTTGATTTCTTTCGAAGAAGCTGCAACGAAAACGGGGCCCGGTCGCGTCTTGTCCAATGAGTGCGCGCGTCAAACCCGGGGTAACGAACATCTCAAGGGGGAACACCGGAATGCGATCCGCCCAGTACTATCCGGGCCTGACCGGCTTCGAGAGCATCACGCCGGAACAGCGCACCGAATTCCTCGAACAGGGCGTTCTGCTGGTCCCCAACGCCCTTTCCGAGGAGCACCGGGCCCGGCTCGAGGACGCGGTCGACCGGGTCTATGCCCAGGAGCAGGAGGCCGGCCGGCTCAAGGCCGACGGCACGCTGCACATGCTCGGATTCCTGCCCCACGACGAGGCGTTCGGTGAGCTGCTGACCCAGCCGACGACCTTTCCTTTCATCTGGGGCCTGGCCGGTTGGAACATCTACTCGCACCACAACCACCTCGACGTGACACCGCCGGCGACCGGCGAGGAGCCGCCGTCGTGGGGCTGGCACCAGGACGGCTACCGGCAGAACTCGGACCCCGAGGTGTACGGCGGCGAGGTCCCGCGGCCGATGTTCTCCCTGAAGATCGGGTACGTGCTGTCCGACCTGTCACGTACGGGCCGGGGCGCCACCAAGGTGATCCCGGGCAGCCACCTGCACAACTCGCTCGAGCGGCCGGCCGACACCACGGTCCGGAACCCCGACCCCAAGGGCACCGTCGAGATCACCGCCAACCCGGGCGACTGCTTCATCTTCGACCGCCGCCTCTGGCACTCGCGGTCACCCAACACCAGCACGGTGACCCGCAAGATCCTCTTCGTCGGCTACACCTACCGCTGGATCCGGCCGCTCGACGACATGCCGATCGACCGCGAGTCGGAATGGTGGGCAAATCGGACGCCGGTGCAGAAGCAATTGCTGGGCGACTCGCCCCACACCGCCAATTACTGGGGCGTCAACTGGGACGGCTTCGTCGACGACAAGATCCCGCTGCGGCACGAATTGAATACGCGCGGGCTGCTCGACCGTTCGATTCCTTGGCTCCGCTGACCGATTCGGACCAGTCGATCTGGAATGAGCGAAGCGCATAGACCACCGCCGGTTCCTCGCGTGCCCTCCCCCGACGCGGACCGTGTCGGACCGGCGGTCTGAACCTTTTTCCGTCACCGCCGCCGGCCCGTCACCCCTTTCAGGTGGCGGGCCGGCGGTGCTCGCCGCGGGCGGGAGCCTCCGGCATCAAGGCCCGCCGCGGCCGAGGCCGTTCGCATCGGGGGCGAGCCTCGGCCGGCGGCGCCCTTCAGGCGCGACGTGGGCCTCGGCGCTCACGCGGGTCAGGGCGTCGGTGGTGCCCTTCAGGCGACGTGGGCCTCGGCGCTCACGCGGATCAGGGCGTCGGTGGTGCCCTTCAGGCGACGTGGGCCTCGGCGCTCACGCGGGTCAGGGCGTCGGTCAGGATCGCCAGGCCCTCGCGCGCCTCGTCCTCGGTCAGGGTCAACGGCGGCCCCATCCGGAGCACGTTGCCGTAGAGGCCGCCCTTGCCGACCAGCAGGCCGCCGGCCCGGCACTCGTCGAAGACGCGCAGCGTGGCCGCCGGGTCGGGCTCGGTGGTGCCCGGCCGCACCAGCTCGATGCCGATCATCAGGCCTTTGCCTCGCACCTCGCCGATGAGCGGCAGGTCGAGAGCCCGCAGCCCGTCGAGCAGGATCGAGCCCACTCGGGCCGCGTTGCCCTGCAGGTCGTGGTCGAGCACGTAGTCGAGCACCGCGTTGCCCGCCGCCGCCGACACCGGGTTGCCGCCGAAGGTGGAGAAGCTGATCGCCTGCACCGCGTTCATCACCTCGGCCCGGCCGACCACGCCGCCGAGTGCGAACCCGTTGCCGATGCCCTTGGCGAAAGTGATCAGGTCGGGGGTCACCCCGTGCGCCTGGTAGCCCCAGAAATGCTCGCCGGTGCGGCCCCAGCCGGTCTGCACCTCGTCGGCGATCAGCAGGATGCCGTGCTCGGTCAGCACCTTCTGATAGGCGCCGAGCAGCCCGTCCGGGCCGGCCACGAAGCCGCCGACGCCCTGGATCGGCTCGGCGATCAGCGCCGCCACGTCGCCCGAGGTCACCGTGGTCAGCACCTCGCGCAGGTCGTCGACCGCCGCCTCGGCCAGGTCGCCCGGGGCCAGGCCGGCCATCCGGCCGCGCAGCCGGTCGGCCGAGGCGAGCCAGGAGACGTTGAGCGGGCTCAGCGAGCTCGAGGACCAGCTGCGGTGACCGGTGACGGCCATGGTCGCGAAGGTGCGGCCGTGGTAGCTGTTCTTGATCGCCAGGATCTGGTTGGAACGGCGCAGGTTGGTGGCGAACAGCAGGGCCGACTCGTTGGCCTCGGTGCCCGAGTTGGTGAAGAACACCCGGGCGTCGGGGATGCCGCTCAGCCGGGCGATCTTCTCGGCCAGCGTGATCTGCTCGCTGATCAGGTAGAGCGTCGAGCTGTGCACCACGCCCTTGGACAGCTGGTGCCGCACCGCCTCGTTGATCTCGGCGATGTCGTAGCCGATCATGTTGGTCAGCACGCCGCCGAAGAAGTCGAGGTAGGTGCGGCCGTCGGAGCCGGTGACCCGGCGGCCGGAGCCGGAGACCAGCTCCATCGCACCGTCGCCGTAGTAGATCGGCATCCAGCCCGGCATCACGGCACGGTGGCGGGCGAGCAGGTCGTCGGACAAGGAAACCTCCAAGGGTCAGCGCCAGCCGCGCGGATGCGCCCGCTCCCGGGCGCCGCTGCCGCGGCTGTCCAGTTGGGCGGCCGACGCGAGCGCGCCGGCCAGGTCATCGAAACCGCCGGCCACCAGCCCGACGGTGACACGGACGTGATCGGAGCGCAGCGGAGTCACGCAGAACGGCGCGCCCGGCGCCACCGCGATCCCGTGCGCGGCCAGCGCGACCATGGCGATCTGCTGGTCGTCGACGGTCAGCCAGAGGTTGATGCCGTCGGCGGCGGTCGCCTGCACGTCACGCTCGGCCAGCTCTTTCAGCAACGACCCGCGCCGCGACGCATAAGCGTCGCGGGCGGCCGCGACCTGGGTCACGGCCGCCGGGTCGGTCAAGAGGTCCAGGAGTACGCCCTGCAGCAGCCGGCTGGACCACCCCGGCCCCAGCAGTCGCCGGTCGGCCACCGCGCCGACCACCGTGGCCGGGCCACCGACCGCGGCGAGCCGCAGGTCGGGCCCGTGACTCTTGGAGAAGCTGGCCACGTGCACGGTGCCCGCGGGCCGATGCCGGCCGATGCTGACCGGCGGCGCGGAGGCGATGTCGCCGGCGTGATCGTCCTCGATCACGAGCACGTCGGGGTGCCCGGCCAGCACCGCGGCCAGCTCGGCGGCCCGCCCCGGGGACATGCTCACCCCGGCCGGGTTGTGCGCCCGCGGCTGCAGGACCAGCGCGGCCGGGTGACAGGCGCGGAGAGCGGCGGCGAGCGCGGCCGGCTCGAGGCCCCGGTCGTCGATCGGCACGCCGACCACGCTCGCGCCGACCGTCTCGAGCAGGTCGAGAACGGGGGCGAAGGTCGGGTTCTCGACCAGCACGTGGTCGCCGAACCGCACCACGGCGCCCAGGATGCGGTCGAGCGCGTCGAGGGCACCGTCGACCACGGTGAGCCGCTCGGGCGGGAACGGCCACCGCGCGCGCAGCACCGCCTCGAGCCCGGGCAGCACCGGCTCGTCGAGATAGCTCGTGGTCAGCCGTCCGTCGCCGATCCGCCGCAGCGCCTCGGTCAGGTCGGGCAGCAGGTCGTGGTCGGGTACGCCGGTGGAGAGGTCGCGGGCCACGGGAACTCTGGTTGCCGGGCCGGCCAGCTGGGTGTAGCGCCAGTCGCCGCGCGGCAGCACCGGGCCGGCTACGAAGGTGCCCGAGCGGCCGCGGGTGCGGATCGCCCCGGCCCGGGCCAGGCTCTGCCAGGCCTCGCTGACCGTGGTCGGGCTGACCCCGAGCTCGCGGGCCATCTCGCGGACGGTCGGCAGCCGGGTGCCGGCGGGCAGGCTCCCGGCGGTCACCAGGCGGCTCACGGCCGCGGCGATCCCCCGCGCGCTGCGGTCGTCGACGGCGCCGCTGATCAACCCGAGCAAGGTAACGTCTCCGAAACATTCCGTAACATTCGGGCGATTGTCCGCTCGAACCTGTGTCGCTAGAGTCCTACGGCATTCGGGCCACTAAGGCAAGGTCTAGCGCAGGATGTCTTACGGGGAGTAGAACAGGCGATCACAGGAAGCGCTTGACCAGCGCCGGTGATCAAGAGAGGGGCGTTTCATGACCGACGTCATCCGCGCCGCCCTCGTCCAGACCACATGGACGGGCGACAAGGAATCGATGATCAAGGCGCACGAGGACTATGCGCGCGACGCCGCCGCCCAGGGCGCGAAGGTGATCTGCTTCCAGGAGCTCTTCTACGGGCCCTACTTCTGCCAGGTCCAGGACGCCGCCTACTACGAGTACGCCGAGTCGATCCCGGGCCCGACCACCGAGCGCTTCCAGGCCCTCGCCGCCGAGCTCGGCCTGGTCATGGTCCTACCGATGTACGAGAAGGAGCAGGAGGGCGTCCTCTACAACACCGCCGCGGTGGTGGACGCCGACGGTAGCTACCTCGGCAAGTACCGCAAGCACCACATCCCGCAGGTCAACGGCTTCTGGGAGAAGTTCTACTTCCGTCCCGGCAACCTCGGCTACCCGGTGTTCGACACCGCGGTCGGCAAGGTCGGCGTCTACATCTGCTACGACCGGCACTTCCCCGAGGGCTGGCGGGAGCTCGGCCTGGGCGGCGCCCAGATCGTCTTCAACCCGTCCGCCACCAGCCGCGGCCTGTCCAGCTACCTGTGGCAGCTGGAGCAGCCGGCCAGCGCGGTCGCCAACGAGTACTTCATCGGCGCGATCAACCGGGTCGGCATCGAGCCGCTGGGCGACGACGACTTCTACGGCCAGTCGTACTTCGTCGACCCGGAGGGCAAGTTCGTCGGCGACGTCGGCGACACCCACAACCCCGAGCTGATCGTGCGCGACCTCGACCTGGGCCTGATCAGGACGGTTCGCGAGCGCTGGCAGTTCTACCGCGACCGGCGTCCGGAGAGCTACACCAGGACGGTGCAGCTGTGAGCACGCTGATCAAGGGCGGGACGGTCGTCTCCGCCACCGGGCCGTCGCTCGCCGACGTGCTGATCGACGGCGAGACGATCGCCGCGATCTTCGCGCCCGGCCGGGGTCCGGAAGACGTCGAGACGATCGACGCCACCGGGAAGTACGTGATCCCGGGTGCGATCGACGCACACACCCACATGCAGATGCCGTTCGGCGGCACCGAGGCCAGCGACACCTTCGACACCGGCACCCGGGCGGCGGCGATCGGCGGGACGACCACGATCATCGACTTCGCCATCCAGCGCACCGGCGAGGTCGTGCAGGACGGGCTGGCCGCCTGGCACGCCAAGACGTCCGGGCAGTGCCACATCGACTACGGCTTCCACATGATCCTCGGCG
>DASWRZ010000108.1:0-23437 GCA_036402935.1 Actinoplanes sp. | reverse complement strand
GACCTCGATCACCCGACGATGCTGGCCTGGATGTACGAGAACGTCCTGCGCGAGGCGATCCGGGTCGACGAGCTGCGCACCTATCTCAACGGCCGGATGCTCGTACGCCTGTGGCCCGACCTCAATCTCCCTCGCGCCGTCCGCCTGGCCTGGGAAGCACGGCATCCGCGCCTGCGGGCGGCCGCCCGCTAGCGTGACCGACTCCTTCTACGAAGAGGTCGCCCGGGTCGCCCTCACCGTCGCCACCAAGCACGGCTTCGTGCTCGGTGGCGGCTTCGCGTGGCTGGTCAGCGGCCTGGTCGAGCGCCCGACCGAGGACGTCGACCTGTTCACCGACACCGCCGGTGCGGTGGCCGCGGCCGCCGGCGAGGTCGCGCTGGCGCTCACCGAGGCCGGCTACCGGGTGGTGCGCGAGGAGGGCGACGAGCTGTTCGCCGGCATGGACGAGGACCTGCAGGAGTTCCTGGTCGCCGCGCCCGGCCGCGCGCTGCGCCTGACCCTGTGCCGGCTCGACCGCCGCCGCTCCCCCGTGGTGATGGAGCTGGGCCCGGTGATGCACCTCGACGACCTGGTCGCGACCAAGGTCGCCGCCCTGGTCAACCGGCGCGAGGTCCGCGACTACATCGACGTCGCGGCCGCCCTGGAGCGGTACCCGATGGAGAAGGTCATGGAGCTGGCGCACGCCGCCGATCCCGCGCTCGATCCGGAGGACATCGCGGACGCCGGGCGCTACCTCGACCGGCTCGACGACGCCCGGTTCGCCCTCTACGGCCTCGGCGAAGGCGACATAAGACAGCTGAGAGAGCGCCTGAGGGACTGGCCCCGCGCGTAAATCCTATAGTTGACACATCATGACGCTGACCGATCGCCTCCCCGGCACCACCGAGCCCGACGCCGTCTTCGACGCCTTCCAGAAGTGGGCGAGCGAGCAGGGCCTCTCGCTCTACACCCATCAGGAAGAGGCCCTGATCGAGATCGTCTCGGGGGCGAACGTCATCCTCAACACCCCCACCGGGTCGGGCAAGAGCCTGGTCGCGACCGGCGCGCACTTCGCCGCCCTGGCCGACGGGCGCACCACCTTCTACACCGCGCCGATCAAGGCGCTGGTCAGCGAGAAGTTCTTCGCCCTGTGCGCGGCGTTCGGGGCCCACAACGTCGGCATGCTCACCGGCGACGCCAGCGTCAACGCGGACGCCCCGATCATCTGCTGCACCGCCGAGATCCTGGCCAACCTGGCCCTGCGCGAGGGCAAGGACGCCGACGTCGGCCAGGTGGTGATGGACGAGTTCCACTTCTACGCCGAGCCCGACCGAGGCTGGGCCTGGCAGGTGCCGCTGATCGAGCTGCCGCAGGCCCAGTTCGTGCTGATGTCGGCCACGCTCGGCGACACCACCCGCTTCGTCGACGACCTCAGCCGGCGGACCGGTCGGCCGACCGCCGTCGTGAGCAGCGTCGAGCGGCCGGTTCCGCTGCTGTTCTCGTACGCGATGACGCCGCTCCACGAGACCATCGAGGAGCTGCTCTCGACCAAGCAGGCGCCGGTCTACATCGTGCACTTCACCCAGGCGGCGGCCCTCGAGCGCGCGCAGTCGCTGATGAGCGTCAACATGTCGACCCGGGCCGAGAAGGACGCGATCGCCGCCGCGATCGGCAACTTCCGGTTCACCGCCGGCTTCGGGCGCACGCTGTCCCGGCTCGTACGCCACGGCATCGGCGTGCACCACGCGGGCATGCTGCCGAAGTACCGGCGGCTGGTCGAGACCCTGGCCCAGGCCGGACTGCTGAAGGTCATCTGCGGGACGGACACGCTCGGCGTCGGCATCAACGTGCCGATTCGCACCGTGCTGTTCACCGGGCTGTCGAAGTACGACGGGGTGAAGACCCGGCTGCTCAAGGCCCGCGAGTTCCACCAGATCGCGGGCCGGGCCGGGCGGGCCGGGTTCGACACCATCGGCACGGTCATCGTGCAGGCGCCCGAGCACGTGATCGACAACGAGCGGGCCCTGGCCAAGGCCGGTGACGATCCCAAGAAGCGGCGCAAGGTCGTACGGAAGAAGCCGCCGGAGGGCACGATCGGCTGGGGACAGCCGACGTTCGATCGGCTGGTCGGGGCCGAACCCGAGACGCTCACCTCGTCGTTCCAGGTCACCCACGCCATGATTCTCAACGTGATCTCGCGGGGCGGCGACCCGTTCCAGGCGATGAAGCACCTGCTCACCGACAACCACGAGGAGCCGGGTGCCCAGCGCCGGCACATCCGGCGCGCGGTGGCGATCGCCCGGGCGCTCCTGGCGGGCGGGGTCATCGAACGCACCGCCGAGGGCACCTACCGCCTGGTCGAGGACCTCCAGCTCGACTTCGCGCTCAACCAGGCGCTGTCGCCGTTCGCGCTGGCCTGCCTGGAGCTGCTCGACCGCGAGGCGCCCGACTACCCGCTCGACGTCGTGTCGGTGATCGAGGCGACGCTCGAGGACCCCCGGCAGGTGCTGTCGGCGCAGCGGCAGCGGGCCCGCGGCGAGGCGGTCAACGCGATGAAGGCCGAGGGCATCGAGTACGAGCAGCGGATGGAGCTCCTCGAGGACGTCACCCACCCGCGGCCGCTGGCCGAGATGCTCGACGGGGCGTACGAGACCTACCGCCGGGGCCACCCGTGGGTCGCCGACTACGAGCTCAAGCCGAAGAGCGTGGTCCGCGACATGTACGAGCGGGCGATGACCTTCACCGAGTACGTCTCGTTCTACAGCCTGTCCCGCTCCGAGGGGCTGGTGCTGCGCTACCTGGCCGACGCCTTCCGGGCGCTGCGGCAGACCGTGCCCGAGGATGCCCGCACCGAGGAGCTGACCGACCTGATCGAGTGGCTGGGCGAGCTGGTCCGCCAGGTCGACTCCAGCCTGCTCGACGAGTGGGAGCGGCTGCGCAACCCGGGGGCCGAGCCGGCGGAGGTTCGACTCGACGACAAGCCACCGGCCGTCACCCGCAACACCCGGGCGTTCCGGGTGCTCGTGCGCAACGCCATGTTCCGGCGGGTCGAGCTGGCCGCCCTGCGGCGCTATCACGACCTGGGCGAGCTGGACGCCGAGGCGGGCTGGGACGCCGACGCCTGGCAGGACGCGCTCGAGGACTACTACGACGAGTACGACGAGATCGGCACCGGGCCGTCCGCCCGCGGCCCGGCCCTGCTGCACATCGACGCGGGTTCGTCCGTCTGGACCGTCCGGCAGGTGTTCGAGGACCCGAACGGCGACCACGACTGGGGCATCGACGCGGTCGTCGACCTCGCCGCCTCGGACGAGGCCGGCGCCGCGGCGGTCGCGGTGACCGCGGTCGGCCCGCACGGATGAAGTCGCGCCGGCGGCTGCTCGGTGGCCTCGTCGCCGCCGTCGCCGGCCTCCCGCTCCTGACGCTCGCGCTGCGGGCCGGGAGCGGGCTGACCCTGACCGACGACATCCTGTTGTTCCTGGCCGCGGTGGTCGGGGTGGCCCTGCTCGGCGGTCTGTGGCCGGCCCTGCTCGCCGCGGTCGGCGGGTTTCTGCTGCTCAACTACTTCTTCACTCCTCCGCTGCACACGCTGACGATCGCGACCGCCGGCAACCTGGTCGCGCTGGCCGTGTTCGTGGTGGTCGCCCTGGCGGTGAGCTGGGTCGTCGACCTGGCCGGACGCCGTACGCTGCAGGCCGCCCGAGCCGGCGCCGACGCACGGACCCTGGCCACCGTGGCCGGAAGTGTTCTTCGCGGAGCCGATCCGCTGGACGCCCTGCTCCACCAGCTCCGCGACACTTTCGGCCTCTCCTCGGTCACGGTGCTGGAGCGGGCGGCCGGCAGCTGGCGCGTCGCCGCCTCGGTCGGTTCGCCCGTCGCGTCCCGGCCCGGGGACGGCGAGACCGTGCCGGCCGACGACGATCTCGTGCTGGTGCTGCGCGGTTCCCCGCTCGCGGACGGCGCCCGGCGCATCGTGCGGGCGTTCGCCGCCCAGGCCGCGGTCGCCCTCCGGCAGCAGCGACTGGCGGCGGTGGCCGAGGGCGACCGGGTCCGCACGGCCCTGCTCGCGGCGGTCAGCCACGACCTGCGCACGCCCCTGGCCGGCGCGAAAGCCGCGGTCGCCGGTCTGCGCAGCCCGGACGTCGCCTTCGACGAGGAGGACCGGGCCGAGCTGCTGGCCACCGCCGAGGAGTCGCTCGACCGGCTGACCGCGCTGGTCGCGAACCTGTTGGACATGAGCCGGTTGCAGGCCGGGACACTCGGCATGACCCCGGTGAGCGTCGGCCTGGAGGACGTGGTGCCGCGCGCCCTCGACGAGCTGGGAGCGCCCGGCCGCCGGGTGAAGGTCGACATCTCCGATGATCTGGACGCGGTCCGGGCCGACCCCGGGCTGCTCGACCGGGTTCTGGTCAACGTCGTCAGCAACGCGCTGCGTTACTCGCCGGCCGCCCGTCCACCCGTGATCGTCGCGCGTGACCTTCCCCGGCAGATCGCCCTGCATGTGATCGACTACGGGCCGGGGATCCCGGTCGGCGACCGGGACCGTGTCTTCCAGCCCTTCCAGCGCCTCGGCGACCGCGACAACCACACCGGGGTCGGTCTCGGCCTCGCCCTGTCCCGCGGCCTGACCGAGGCGATGGGCGGTACGCTCACCCCCGAGGACACCCCGGGTGGCGGCCTGACCATGGTGATCGCACTACCGAAGGCCGAATGATGACCCGCGTCCTGGTGGTGGACGACGACCCGCAGATCCTGCGGGCGCTGCGCATCAACCTGCGGGCCCGCGACTACGAGGTCGACATCGCCGACGACGGTCACTCCGCCCTGAAGACGGCCGCCGCGCATCCACCCGACCTCGTGGTGCTCGATCTCGGGCTGCCCGACATGGACGGCGCCGACGTGATCCGCGGTCTGCGCGGCTGGAGCACCGTACCGATCATCGTGCTCTCCGGCCGGGCCGAGGGCACCGACAAGGTGGGCGCGCTCGACGCCGGCGCCGACGACTACATCACCAAGCCGTTCGGCGTCGACGAGCTGCTCGCGCGCATCCGGGCGGTCACCCGGCGGGCCCTCCCGCAGGACGGGGTGTCGTCGACGGCCCGGATCGGCCGCTACACGATCGACCTCGGCGAACACACGATCACGCCGTCCGACTTCCGGCTCACCCCGACCGAGTGGCAGCTGCTCGAACAGCTGGTGCGCAACCCCGGCAAGCTGATCACCCAGCGGCACCTGCTCCACCAGATCTGGGGCCCGCAGTACAGCACCGAGACCAACTATCTGCGGCAGTACATGGCCCGGCTGCGCCGCAAGCTCGAGGACGACCCGACCCGGCCGCGGCACCTGCTCACCGAGCCGGGGATGGGCTATCGCTTTCAGCCCTGAGATCCTCTTCCGCCCGGTGGGCGCGCCTGCGGCGCACGCGGTGCCAGACGTACGCGGCGACGAGCACCACGACCGCGACCAGCGCGAGGTCGGCGTAGCGGTGGATCACGCCCTCGATGGCGGCGAGATGGTTGCCGGCGAAGTAGCCCGCCGTCGACCACACCCCGACCCAGAGCGCGGCGCCGATCGCGTTGTAGATCAGGAACTTGGCGAACGGCATCCGGGTCACGCCCGCGACCACGCCGTTGAGCTGGCGCAGGCCCTCGATGAACCGGGCGACCACGACCATCACCGGGCCGCGTCTGGCCATGAACGTCTCGACCCGGGTCAGCCGGCGCTGGTTCAGCCCGACATATCTGCCGAATCGCAGCAGCAGACTCCGGCCTCCGGTGCGACCGATGACGTACCCGATGCTGTCGCCGCAGACCGCGGCCAGGAAGGCAACGAGCGCGACCACGAAGATGTTGAGACGGCCGCTGCCGGCGAGCACCGAACCGGCGATGATCGACGTCTCGCCGGGCGCCGGAACGCCGAAGCTCTCGACGAAGACGATGCCGGTCACACCGAGGTAGCCGAAGCGGCTCACCACCGCCAGCAGTGGAAGTGCGACCACGTCCAAAACGCTCATCTCCCCCGTCGGCCCCCACCAATTTAGGGCCGATCGCCTGAGACGACGATGAGACGCGTCACTGGTCCTCTCGGCCGACCTCAACTGGGGGTGGGGACCGACCGATCGGCAGTGAACATCCGGCAGGCGGTCAACCGCGCCCATCCGAAGGGACGATCCTCGACCCGACCTGATTACGGAGAGGATGGAGTCTCTCACGCAGCGATCGGGGGATGCGGGTGCGTGCAGAAGGAAGTCTCGTCGGTCTCCCGGGCGGCCGTCCGGCCATCGGGCGCGCGTCCCACCCTTACGCGCGCCTCGCCGTCGAGGTCGTCGCCCGGGGCCGGCGCGGCTCCGGTTACCTGGTCGGCGAGGACACCGTGCTCACCGCGGCCCAGCCGGTGCGCCGGGCCGCCCCCATCGTGATCCGCCTCGACGCCGGCCTGCCCGGTTCGCGCGAGATCCTGGCCGCGGTGGTGTGGCTCGACGTCGACGCCGACCTGGCCGTCCTGCGCCTCACCCCCGGAGCCGGTGCGATGCCGACCGTGCCGACCCGGTACGGACGCATGACCACCCGGCCGGCGTCGCTCGACGTGTCGACGGCGCTCGGAGCCGAGGTCGAACGGGTGGTCGGAGCGTCCAGCGACACCCTCGACATCGCCGCCGAGGCCCGGCCGGGAGCGGTCGCGTTCGCGGGCGGTCTCGCCGTCGGCGTCGTGACGGCCCGCGACCGGTACGCGGTGGCCCGCCTCGACCACCACCTGGGCCACGCCCGTTCGGGTCGCCGGCTGGCCGCCCTCCTGCAAGCGGGACCGCTGGTCGACGTAGCCTGAGCCGATGGCTTCGTGGCGGGAATTCGCGCAGGCGTCACCGGCGTTCGCGGAGCGGGTGCGGGGGTTGTTCGACGCCCACCGGCACAAGACGCTCGCGACGCTGCGGGCCGACGGATCCCCTCGCATCTCGGGCATCGAGTGCACCGTCGAGGACGGCGAACTGGTCTTCGGCTCGATGCCCCGGTCCCGCAAGGGCGCCGACCTGCGGCGCGATCCGCGCTTCGCCCTGCACAGCGGCACGGTCGACCCGGTCGAGGGTTCCGAGGCGTCGTGGCCGGGCGAGGCCAAGATCTCGGGTCGCGTGGTCGCCTCCTCGGGCCCGGACGGCGACCGCTTCCAGGCCGATATCGACTCGGTCGCCCACACCCACCTCGATCCGGAGGCCACCGTGCTCGTCGTCGAGTGGTGGACTCCCGCGGGCGGGCTTCGGCAGGTCTCGCGCGAGTAGCCCGCCCGATTCAGGCGTTGGCGTAGCCCGGGATCCGGTCCCGGATCCGCTGCATCTCGGCCTCGTCCGAGATGCCCTGCAGGTCGTGGCGGGGCGTGTACGGGCGTTCGAGCGCGGCGAGTTCCTCCCCGGTGAGCTCGATCTCGAGTGACGCGACCGCGTCGTCGATCCGGGCGGTCGTGTTGGCGCCGACCAACGGCGCCACGACCACCGGCCGGCGGCGCAGCCACGCCAGCGCGACCTGGGCCCGAGTGACGCCGCGCCCGGCGGCGATCGCGCCGACGGCGTCGATGATCTCGCGGTTCGCGGCCTCCTCCGCCGGCGTGTAGAGCATGTCGGCGTAGGCACCGTCGGTCGTGGCGCGCGCGGTCGACTTGGCGTCGTCCCAGGCCCGGGCGAGCCGGCCGCAGGCTGTGGTCGGCCTCGGTCATGATCGCCTTGCGGGACAGCCCTCTGCCGTTGGGACCGGGCCGCATCGGGTGGCGCACTTGGCGACGCCCTGAGCCCCGGCGCCCATCAGACGATCACCGAGAAGACGTACGGACCGGTCATCGCCGCGATCACCCAGCTGCTGGACGCGGGGAAGGGCGACGGCACCATCCGCGCGGACGCCGAGGCCGGCGACTTCCTGCAGCTCAGCGGCGCGCTCTGGCGGTCCGCACCGGAGCGGTCCCAGCCGATGCTGGGGCTGATCCTGGACGGGCTGGCCCCTTCCCGATCGTAATCGGAGATGTCTCCAGTTATCCGCCGACGCCTCGAGTCACGTCAGGGCGGCGGCCGGGCGGCGGAGATAGACCGTCCACGTGACCAGCACGCAGACCACGTAGAAGGCGATGAAGGCCAGATAGGCGGCGTTCGCGCTGCCGGTGGCCAGGAACGACTGCCGGAAGGCGAGATTGACCAGCACACCGCCGAAGGCGCCGATCGCCCCGGCGATGCCGATGACGGCGCCGGTGAGCCGGCGCGCCTCCTGCGGATCCTGCGGATGCTTGTGGCCGAAGACGGCCGGGATCATCTTGTACGTGGACCCGTTGCCTATTCCGCTGAGCACGAACAGCACGACGAACCCGATCAGGTAGAGCGGCAGCGATTTCTGGGCGGCCGCCAGCAGTACGATTCCGGCGCCCAGCGCCATCGCGATGAAGTTGACGAAGGTGACCCGGGCACCGCCGAGACGGTCGGCCAGCGCGCCGCCGAGCGGCCGCACGAGCGAGCCGAGCAGCGGCCCGAGGAACGTCAGGTAGGCGGCCCGGACCGGGGTGGCGAACTGGTCGTGGAACTGCACCTGCAGCACCTGGCCGAAGGCGAAACCGAAGCCGATGAACGAGCCGAACGTGCCGATGTAGAGCAGCGACATGACCCAGGTGTGCGCGTCCCGGACGGCGTCCCGCATTCCGCGTCTCTCGTTGCGGGCCTGGGACAGGTTGTCCATCGCGAGCGCGGATCCGAGCGCGGCCAGCACGATCAGCGGAAGGTAGACGCCGGCCACGATTCCCGGGTGCCCGGCGCCCCACACCGCGAGCACGAGCAGCCCGACGAGTTGCACCGCGGCGACGCCGAGATTGCCGCCGCCGGCGTTGATCCCGAGCGCCCAGCCCTTGCGCCGCTGGGGATAGAAGGCATTGATGTTGGTCATCGAGGAGGCGAAGTTCCCGCCACCGACCCCGGCCACCGCGGCCAGCACGACCAGCGTCGAGAACGACACACCGGGCCGGATCAGAACGGCCGCCAGCACCGCGGGCACGAGCAGCAGGGACGCACTGAAAACGGTCCAGTTGCGGCCCCCGAAACGGGCCACGGCAAAGCTGTACGGGATCCGCAGTGCCGCCCCGACGAGCGTCGGCACGGCCGTGAGCAGGAACTTGCCCGCCGGGTCGATGCCGTAGGCCGGCCCGAGGAACAGCACCAGCACCGACCACAGCGACCACACCGAGAAGCCGATGTGCTCGGAGATGATCGAGAAGATCAGGTTGCGGCGGGCGATGGCGGCGCCGCCGTCGCGCCAGAAGCCGGCGTCCTCCGGACGCCAGTCGTCGATCCAACGGCCGCGGACGGTCACCGCCGGCCGCGTTACGGGCAGAGTCGCGGTCATGTTCACTCCCCCAGGACGATCTGGTCGCCGTCGAGGCGTACCGGGTAGGTGGTCAGGTCGGGCTGCCCGGACAGCGAGCAGCCGGTGGTGAGATCCCAGGCGTTCAGGTGCAGAGGGCAGACGACCTGCTTGCGGTCGATCTGGCCGTCGGCGAGCGGACCGCCGCGATGCGGGCAGACCGCGGAGAGGGCGCGGACCGAGCCGTCGCGCAGCCGGAAGACGGCCACCGACTCGCCGTCGACGGCGTAGGCCCGGCCCTCGCCGGGTGGGATGTCGTGGATCGAGCCGAGGTAGGTCCTGCCGGCTCCGGACGCCTGAATCGGGCTCGGAAAGGTCATGCCCGCACCGGCACCTGGGGCAGAACGGTCAGCGGCAGCGCGGTTCGGAACTGTCCGGGGGTGACGCCGTTCTCTTTCCACGGGTCGCGATAGGCCGCCACCGAGGCGTCCATCGCGGCGTCCAGGGCCGCCGCGATTCCGTCGGCGTCGTCGACGACGATCGCCTTGACGCGATCGATGCCGATCCGCGGCACGAAGGCATAGGTCCTTTCGAGCCAGTTCCCGTTCTCGCGGTAGTACTGCAGGAACCGGCCCGCCAGAACGATCACCTCGTCGGCGGAGTCGACGGTGGCGAGCAGGTCGCCCTTGCGTACGTGGGCACCGGCCGCCCCGCCCACGTAGATCTCCCATTTCCCGCCGTCGATCGCGACCACGCCGAGGTCCTTCACGTACGCCTCGGCGCAGTTACGGGGGCACCCGGTGACCGCGAGTTTCATCTTTCCCGGGCCCTCGATGCCCTGATAGCGCTCCTCGAGCGCGATTCCCAGCGCCGTCGAGTCGCCGACCCCGAACCGGCAGAAGTCCGATCCGACGCACGTCTTGACCGTGCGGAAGCTTTTCGCGTACGCGTACCCGGACGGCATGTCGAGCTCGGCCCAGATGTCCGGCAGTTTCTCCTTCGGGACGCCCAGCAGGTCGATCCGCTGGCCGCCGGTCAGTTTGACCATCGGGACGTCGTGCCGTTCGGCCACCTCGGCGATCCGTTTGAGCTGGGCCGGGGTGGTGACGCCGCCCGTCATCCGGGGTACGACCGAGAACGTGCCGTCGCGCTGGATGTTGGCGTGCACGCGATCGTTGATGAAGCGGGCGTCGCGTTCGTCCACGTACTCGTCGCCCCACATCATCTTGAGCAGCGAGGCGAGGCCCATCTTGCTCCTGGCGTCCTCCTCGCCGCCGAGGGCGTCGAACACCGCCGACACCGATCGGAGGGAGAGCCGCCGGATCGAGGCCATCAGCGCGGGTTTCGGCAGAGGCACGCCCGGCACGTAGTAGGACGCCGCCGGATCCTCGTCGAGAGCTCCGCCGGCCGCCCACGAGACGAGGCTCGCGACCAACGGCTTGCACGTGCCGCATCCCTTGCCGGCCCGGGTCCGGTCGATGACCCCGCCGACCGTCCGGCAGCCGCCGGCGACCGCCCCGCAGATCGCCGACTTGGCCACCCCGTTGCAGTTGCAGACCTGGGTGTCGTCCGGCATCTCGGCCGGGCTGACCTCGGCGCTTTCGCCGCCGAGGTCGAACAGCAGCGACGCCCGCTCGGCGGGCAGGTCCAGGCCCCGTTCGAAGGCCTGGATCAGGTACGCCGCCTTCGCCACGTCCCCGACCAGCGTCGCACCGACCAGGCGGCCGTCGCGCACGATGACGTTCTTGTAGATCCCCCTGGCCGGCTCGGCGAAGGTGACCGACTCGTCGCCCTCGGCCGGCGCCGTCAGGCCCATCGAGGCCACGTCGACGCCCGCGACCTTCAGTTTCGTGCTGACCTTCGACCCGCGGTAGGCGGCGTCCGGTGCGGCCCCGGTCAGCCGGTCGGCCAGCACCCGGGCCTGTTCCCACAGCGGAGCGACCAGTCCGTAGACCTCACCGCGGTGCTGGGCGCACTCCCCGACCGCATAGACATCGGGCGCGGCCAGCATCTGATCGTCGACCACGATGCCCCGTTCGACGGTCAGCCCGCTCGCCGCCGCCACCTCGGCGTTGG
This sequence comes from Actinoplanes sp., assembly GCA_036402935.1. Classification (GTDB taxonomy): domain Bacteria; phylum Actinomycetota; class Actinomycetes; order Mycobacteriales; family Micromonosporaceae; genus Actinoplanes. The sequence continues at coordinate 12,059 of DASWRZ010000108.1, read as the reverse complement.
CCCGGATCCCGGCCGCCACCACGACCACGTCGCACGGCACGACCCGCCCGTCGGCCAGCTTCACGCCGGCCACCGCGTGCTTCCCGAGGATCTCGGTCGTCGTCGCGCCGACCAGCACCTCGATGCCGAGCCGCTGTTCGACGGTCCGTTGGAGGGTCCGACCGGCAACCTCGTTCAACTGCGTGTTCATCAGATGGCCGGTGCCATGGACCAATGTCACGTGCGGCAGATGGTTCTGCAGACCACGGGCCGCCTCCAGCCCGAGCAGGCCGCCGCCGATCACGACCGCCCTGGTGTGTTCCCGGGCGTAGCGGATCATGGCCCGGGTGTCGTCGAGCGTCCGGAAGGCGAACACACCCTGGTGGTAGCCGCGACCGGGCCGGTGCAGCCCGGGGATCGGGGGCACGAAGGCCCGGCTCCCGGTCGCGATGATCAGCTTGTCGTAGGCGGTCGCGCTCCCGTCGGCGGCATAGACCGTCTTCGAGGCCCGGTCGATGCGTTCGATCCGGGTGCCGGCGTGCAGCGTGATGCCGTTGTCGGCGTACCAGGAAAGGTCGTTGAGGAAGATGCCGGACTCGTCCTCCACCCCCGCGAGGACGTTCGACAGCATGATCCGGTTGTAGTTGCCGTAGGGCTCGTCGCCGAACATCGTGATGTCGAAATCGCCGCCGCGAGCGAGGATCTCCTCGACCGTCCGGGCGCCGGCCATCCCGTTGCCGATGACCACCAGTCGTCTTTTCTCGGTCATGCACGGAATGCTGTCGGGCCATTGTTTAGCGCCGGGACCGCTGCCATTGCGCGGCCGTTCGCAATTCCCTACAACCGGCTGAGCGCCATTGTGAGGTCGTATCGCCGAAGCACGAGCGAAACGACGGCCGGATCCAGGCTCAGCGGTGGAGTCACCGCATCCGCACCGGCCCGGTGCAAAGTGCGGTAGAAGAGGCCGTCCGCCAGCAGATAGGCGGCGATCGCCACCCGGCGCGCGCCGCGATGCCGCAGGCCGGCGACGACATCGGCGACCTTCCGGTCACTGCCCGAGGCGTACGCGACGTGGGCGCCGAGGTCGGCGCCGATCCGCTCGATCGAGGCCCGCCAGGCCGGATCCTTCGATCCGGCGGCCGCCAGGACCACCGCGTCGGCGGCGGGCAGGTGCCGGGTCAGGCTTTCCAGGAGTACGCCGTCGGGCCCGAGCGGTTCCGCCACGACCGCCGGGGTGCCCGCGACCGCGTCGGCGATGTCGACCCGTACGTGATAGCCGGCCGAGAGCAGCAACGGCACGACCACACCGTCCTGGACGACCTCGCCCACCCGGGGCCGCTGCACGTCGGCGTAGCACAGCCGCACGTCGAGGCCGGGCCGCTGCCGGGCGACCCGGGCGACCAGCTCGCGGATCTGGGCCTGGCCGGTCGCGCTGCGGGTGCCGTGGGCGACCGTGACCAGGGCCGGTGCTCCCGGCCCGGGCCGGGAGGTCACGGTCGTCATTGCGGCTCGTCCACCCGCAGGCGGTAGCCCCGCTTGATGACCGTCTCGATGTGCCGACCCGAGCCGAGCGCGATCCGCAGACGGGCCACCGCCACGTCGACCGCGTGCCCGTCGTTGCCGCGTGGCAGCGCCTCGATCAGCTGGTCCTTGCCGACGACCTTGCCCGGCTTGGCGGCCAGCACCTCGAGGATCGCCATCGCGGCCGGGGCGAGCGTGTGCGGCGTGCCACCGATCAGAACGGCGTGACCGCGCACCTCGAGGTCGTCGCCGGCCACCCGCAGGTGCCGGGCCCGCCGCGGCAGCTCCTCGGTGACCGTGCGGATCAGCGCGCCGAGCCGGTAGCGCTCGGGCGTCACCACGGGTACGTCGTACTTCGTGAGCTGGGCCGCGGTGACCGGGCCGACACAGGCCGCGAGCGTGGAGTCCCGCAGCCGGTTCAACACCGCTCCTTCGAGCGGCCCGGCCACCCGCAGGAACGCCTTCACGGCCGGGGCGCTGGTAAACGTGACGGCGTCGATCTGGCCGGCGGCGATCTGGTCGGCCATCCGGCGTACACCGGAAGGGTCCGCCGGAAGCACCCAGCGATAGACCGGCACCTCCACGACCGCCGCGCCGGCGCCGCGAAGCGCGGCGACGAACTCCGTCTGCGCCTCACCGTGCTCCTGCACCACGACCCGGTGCCCGGCAACGCCGGCGGCGAGCAGCCGCCGCAGAATCTCGTCGGTCGACTCGGTCGCCGCCGCCCAGTCCTCGACGAGCCCGGCCGCCCGGATCGCCCCGCACGGCTTCGGCCCCCGGGCGATGATCTTCGCCTGGCCGAGCGTGGCCCGCAGCGCGTCGGCCATCCCCCAACCCTCGGCCGCTTCCAGCCACCCCCGGAAGCCGATCCCGGTCATCGCGATCACCAGGTCGGGGGCGAGCCCGATGCAGGCCGCCGTGGCCGCGTGCAGCGCCTCGTCGTCGACGAGCGGCACGATGCTGATCGCGGGCGCGCTCACGACGCGGGCCCCGCGCCGCTCCAGCAGCGCGGTCATCTCCTCCCGCCGCCGCTCGGCGGTGACCGCCACCGTGAACCCGGTCAGCACACCCTCATCCATCGGCTCCCCATCCCGCCTCTTGCCCGCGACTGTCCCCAGTCCGCATTTCAACCCCGTCGAGCCGATGTTTCCCCGCCGCTAACGCGGCATCACAACCGTCGGGTACGCGGTGTGACTGTCGGCGCGCCCGGCCCACCTTGCGCCCGACCGTGTCCATGAGCCCGGCGCCCCCGGCCCACGATGCGCCCGGCCCAGGACCGGGACACCGAGGTCGGGATCGGCGTCGAACGCGGACCATCACCGCGGTCGGCGGGCGATGCCAGGGAGGCAGTAGTCTGCCGATCTTGTGAGGGAACGTCTGGCCGGTGCGGCCGCTGTCCTGGTCGTGCTCGTCGGGCTCGCCGGATGCCACGAGGCGGCGAGGCCCACCGTCGCCGCCCCGCGGCAGCCGTCCGCGCCCGCGTCGACGGCGCCGCCGCCCGCGGCTCCCGCGATCGGGGTCCTCGGCACGCAGAAGACCGCCGGGGCTGAGCTCGGCGAGGCGAAGCCGCTCGCCGGCACCGTCATCCTGCGGTTTCCCGAGCCGACCGGGCCCGGCGCCCACCGGCGCGGCACCCGCCCGGTCGTGATCTTCCACGGGCCGCGGACCAGGAAGGAGATCGCGCTCACGTTCGACTCCAACATGACCGACGCGATGCTGGGACGGCTCGCCGACGGCAAGGTCAAGAGCTACGCCAACACGGCCGTCGTCGACGAGTTGCAGAAGAGTCACACGCCGGCCACGTTCTTTCTGGCCGGGAAGTGGGTCGAGGCGTACCCGGGGCTCACCCGGCGGATCGCCGCCGACCCGGCCTTCGAGGTGGCCAGTCACTCCTGGGCGCACGAGGGGTTCCGGAGCCGGTGCTACGGGCTCGGGACGATCAAGCAGGCGGACATGGCGGCCGACGTCGAACGGTCCTTTCAGGTGCTCGGCCGCTACACCCGGCATCCGACGCGGTTCTTCCGGTTCCCGGGTGGGTGCTATGACGCGGCCGCGCTCGCCGCTATCGCGCCGGTCGGGTGCACGGTCGTCGAATATGACGACGTCTCGGGCGACGCCTTCGGCGACGACCCGGCCCGGATCGCGGCCGACACGGTCAAGAACGCCCACCCCGGCTCGATCGTGGTACTGCACATCACCGAGGCCAACGCACCCAAGACCGCGATCGCCCTTCCGGCGATCATCAAACGTCTGCGGGGCGAGGGATATCGGCTCGTCACGCTCGGCGATCTGCTGGCGTGACCGCGTACGGGTAAAGGTGCGCAAGGATGGCCCATGCCTAAGTCCTGGATCTCCTACCGATCCGAAGGATCGGTCCGGATGTTCGGCGCGCCTGTTGTTCACGGCGCCTGTTGTTCATGACGGTGCTCTGGCCCGGAGACGGCGGGCTGACTAGCGTCGTCCGAGGGGCTCGAGCGGGCTCTGGGGAGACGAAGACGGAGGTCGGCAGATGCCAACAATCACGACCAACGACGGTGTGGAGATCTTCTATAAGGACTGGGGCACCGGACAGCCGATCGTCTTCAGCCACGGCTGGCCGCTCTCGGCGGACGACTGGGACGCCCAGATGATGTTCTTCCTGGGCCAGGGCTACCGGGTCATCGCCCACGACCGGCGCGGGCACGGCCGGTCGGCGCAGGTCTCCGACGGCCACGACATGGACCACTACGCCGACGACCTGGCCGCCCTGACCGCCCACCTCGACCTGCACGACGCGATCCACGTCGGGCACTCGACGGGCGGCGGCGAGGTCGCCCACTACCTCGGCCGGCACGGCGAGAGCCGGGTCGCCAAGGCGGTGCTGATCAGCGCGGTGCCGCCGATCATGGTGCAGACCGAGGCCAACCCGGGCGGCCTGCCCAAGAAGGTGTTCGACGACATCATGTCGCAGGTGGCCAACCACCGGGCGCAGTTCTACTACGAGCTGCCGGCGACCGCGTTCTACGGCTTCAACCGCGAGGGTGTCGAGCCGATCGAGCCGATCATCCGCAACTGGTGGCGCCAGGGCATGATGGGTTCGGCGAAGGCCCACTACGACGGGGTGGTCGCGTTCTCGCAGACCGACTTCACCGGCGACCTGAAGAAGATCTCGGTGCCGGTGCTGGTCATGCACGGCGACGACGACCAGGTCGTGCCGTACGCCGACTCGGGCCCGCTGTCGGCCCGGCTGGTGCAGAACGGGACGCTGAAGACGTACGCGGGTTTCCCGCACGGCATGCCTACCACGCAGGCCGACGTCATCAACGCCGACCTGCTGGAGTTCATCCGCTCCTGAATTCCCTGGCCCGGGCTGCTTCCGGCGGCCTGGCGCATCCGGCGGTCGCCGAGTGCTGGGAGGTCTGACGTGGTGTTCGACGTGGGGATGGCGGGCCGATACGACGCCGGGCGACGGCTGCGCCCGGTCGACGTCGACGCATGGATGCGGGCCGCGCGGCCCTATCTGCCCGGGCCGGGCGGCCGGATCCTCGATCTCGGCGCGGGCACCGGGCGCTTCACGCTCACCCTGGCCCGGGCGACGGGCGCGACGGTCGTCGCGTGCGAGCCGTCGGAGGCGATGCGGGCCGTCTGCCCGAGCCGGCCGCTCGTCGGCGGATCGGCCGAGGGTGTGCCGTTCCGGGCCGGCGTGTTCGACGCGATCTGGGCGTCGCAGATGCTCCATCACGTCACCGATCGGCCGGCGTTCACGGCCAACGTGCGCCGTGTCCTGAAGCCGGGCGGCCACCTGCTGCTGCGCGGCGGGTTCGGGCCGCCGGACGAACTGCCCTACTACCGGTACTTCCCCGCGGCGTGGCCGGACCGCACCCAGATGTCGTCGCTGCCGGCCTCGCTCGACCTGCCGCTGGTCGCGCACCTGAAGGTCACGCAGGTGCTTGCCGAGAGCCCGCCGGAGTTCGTCGCGCGGGCCCGGAGCCGATCCCTGAGCAACCTCGCCACTTTGGATGATGCCCTCTTCGAGGCGGGCGTGCGCGCGATCGAGCGGGACGCCGCCGAGGGCCGCCTGCCCGGACGCATCGCCGAGCAGCTCGACCTCGTCGTCTTCACGGTCTGAAGCGGCTTCCCGTTGCCTCCTGTCGACGTGTCGATCAAGGGGTCGGCTACGACAGCCACCGCGGGTCGACGGAGATCGCCCCGGAAGTGGGGCCGCAGTGGTCGGCGGCCTCGGAGCAGGGCGCCGGCGGCGTCGTGCGGGTCGGGGTCAAGACCTGGAGGTCCATCCTGGTCATCGACGGACGACGGTAGTGTCGGGCCGGTGGCGCGCGTCTTGGTGACCGGGATGTCGGGAGCGGGCAAGTCCACCCTGCTCGCCGAACTCAGCCGGCGGGGATATCCGACGGTCGACACCGACTACGACGGGTGGACCCGGCCGGACGGGCTGTGGGACGAGGAGCGGATGTCGCGCCTGCTGGGTCGCGAGGAGCTCGTGGTGAGCGGAACGGTGAGCAATCAGGGGCGGTTCTACGACCGGTTCGACCACGTCGTGCTGCTGACCGCGCCACTGTCGACGCTGCTCGAGCGGGTGCGCGAGCGCCTGGACAATCCGTACGGAAAGACGCCGGAGCATCGCTCCGGGATCGCCCGGCAGGTCAGAGAGGTCGAGCCTCGGCTGCGCCGGGGCGCAACGCTGGTCCTGGACGGCCGCCGGGCGGATCTGGCCGACACGGTCGAGAAGTTACTGCGCGGCTCCGGGACCGGCTAGCAGGTCGATGTCGCCCGGCGGCATGGGTGCGCCGCAGTGCGCGCAGCTCAGCGATGCGTGACTGATCTCGCCGCAGCCGTGGTGGCGGTAGAGGACCGGCGGCCCGGCCTCCCCCGCGAGCCATCTGTCACCCCAGGCGACCATCACCATGAGCAGTTGCAGCAGCTCCGTGCCCTGCGGAGTCAGCACGTACTCGTGGCGTGGCCGCTGGTCGTAGGGACGCCGGTCGAGGATGCCGCGGTCGACCAGGTGGTTGAGGCGCTCGGTGAGGACCTTGCGGGAGATGCCGAGGTCGGCCTGGATCTGGTCGAAGCGGTTCATGCCGACCCACACGTCCCGCAGGATCAGCGGTGACCACGGCTCCCCGACGACGTCGAGGGTGCGCGCGATCGAGCACGCCATGTCGCCGAAGCTCGTTCGTTGCATGGCGGAACCTTAGCAGTTTGGGGTTCCCTTAGGGAACTCTGATTGCTACGGTCGGTGGCATGAGCAAGGTCTTCAGCGCACTCTCGGTCTCGGTCGACGGCTACCTCACCGGACGCGATCCGGGGGCCGGGCGCGGGCTCGGCGACGGCGGGACGCTCTTCGACTGGTATTTCGACGGCGACACGCCCAGTGCGGTCTTCGACGGTTTCCGGTTGAGCGCGCCGAGCGCCCGGGTCTTCGACACGCTCGCCGGTCGGATCGGGGCCGTGGTGGCCGGGCGGAACACCTACGACGACTCGGAGGGGTTCGGCGGGGGCAGCCCGCACCCGGCGGCGCCGCTGGTCGTGCTCAGCCATCGGCCCGTGCCGTCGCTCGGCGAACGGCAGACCCTGGTCACGACCGGCATCGAGGACGCCGTCACCGCGGCCCGGTCGCTGAGCGAGGGCCGGGACATCGGCCTGCAGGGCGGCGGCGTCGTGTCGGCGGCCCTCGAGAACGACCTGGTCGACGAACTGATCCTGCACCAGGTGCCGGTCCTTCTCGGCGCGGGTCGGCCCTTCTTCCGGACCCTCCCCCGGCACGTCCGCCTGCGCCTGATCGAAGCGGTCCCGGCGCCAGGCGTCACCCACCTGCACTATGCCGTCGAACACCATGCCGTCGAACACCATGCCGTCGAACGATGAGGAGAGAAACGATGCTCGATCCGCAGGTGCGTACCCACCTGGACAGCACCGCCGTCGCCCACCTCGCCACGGTCCTCCCGGACGGGTCGCCGCACAGCGTCCCGCTCTGGGTCGGCACCCGCGGTGACCAGATCGTGTTCCTGACCGGCCCGCAGTCACGCAAGGCCCGTAACCTGCGGCGCGACCCGCGGGTGGCGCTGTCCCTGACCGCGGTCGACAACCCGTTCCTGCCCGTGATCGTGCGGGGCCGCGTCGTCGAGTGGATCGACGGCGACGAGGCATGGGAGATCATCGACCGGATCGCGATGAAGTACATCGGCGCGCCCTACGACCGGTCGCAGCGGCGGGTCGTCGCCGTCGTCGAACCCGACCGGCAGACCGTGGGCGTGAGCTGACGACCTAGCATGGGCCGCGATGGAAGCGGACCTGGTTCACGCGGCTCAAGGCGGCGACGCGGCGGCGCTCGGGGCGGTGCTGAAGGAGCACGAGGCGGGGATGCGCGCGGTCGCGCTGAGCATCCTCGGCTACGGGCCCGACGCGGACGACGCGGTGCAGGACGCGATGCTCACGGCGGTGCGGCGGATCGGCGAGGTGCGGGATCCGCTCGCGGTGGGTGCGTGGTTGCGGACGATCGTACGGAACAACTGCCGCGCCCTCTCCCGCCGGCCGGCGCCCGCAATGCCCGATATGGACGACGTGCCGACGCCGGACGAGATCCTCGAGAAGCACGCCCTGCGGGACTGGGTGTGGCACGCGATCGGTGAGCTCTCCGAGGCCGACCGCCTGGTCACGCTGCTGCGTCACTTCAGCGGCGTGACCTCGTACGACCAGATCGCCGCCCTCTGCGGCCTGCCGGTCGGCACCGTCCGCAGCCGCCTCAGCCACGCTCGCCGGACGCTGGCCGACCAGCTCCGCCGATCGGCCGACGCGGCCCACCCCGACGCCGGCGCCCTCAACGACCGCCGGTGGCGCGAGGCCCGCGACGCCCTGCACGCCGCGATGCGGGGCGACTTCCACCGGGTGGTCGACGACATGTGGCTGCCGGGCTCCGAACTGGTCGCGGGCCCGGTTCGCGGCGACCGCGCCTTCGCCGTCGACGGCATGAACGGCGACCTCGAGCGCGGCGTGAGGCAGAAGCTGCGGCACGTCGTGGCCGGCCCGGACGTGCTGATCTGGGAGACCGAACTGTCCGGCGGGGACTGCCCGCCGGGCGCCGTCTGGATGCACTCGCTCAGCGGCGGACGGGTGAGCCGGCTGACACTGTTCCATCCGAAGTGAACGAAGCCACCCCGAACTTTCACCCGAACTGAGCGAACTTTCGGGCCCGCTCGCGCATCCCGTCCCGTACGGAAGGAAACCACCCACCGAGCGGGAGCAACCCACCCATGAGTTCCACCCACGAGTTTCTCGTCGACGGCGTCCGGCAGGTCTATCACGTCGCCGGCACCGGTCCGGTCTGCGTCGCCCACTCCGGCGGCCCCGGCATCGACTCGGGCTATCTGCGCGCGCCCGGGCTCGAGGAACACTTCACGATGGTCTACCTCGAACCGGTCGGCACCGGCGGCTCGGGTCGCCTCGAGAACTACGACCTGGCGACCTACGTGCGGTTCCTCGGCGCGGTCGTCGATCACCTCGACGAGCGGAAGGTAACCGTTCTGGGCCACTCCTACGGCGGGTTCGTCGCCCTGCGTTACGCGCTGCGCCACCCGGACCGGGTCGCCGGGCTCGCGCTCTACGACACCTCGCCCCTGACCGGACCCGACTTCTGGGCCGCCGCGATGGCCGGGATCGAGGCCTATCCCGCGCGCTGTCCGGACGTGCCCGAGGCCGCCGCGGTGCCGGCCGCCTTCCAGCGCGCGGTCAGCGCCACCGACGACGAGACGCTGAGTTCCGAGCTGCGCGCGGCGATCCCGGTCTACTTCGCCGACTATTGGGCACGCCGGGCGGAATTCCTGCGCTTCACCCAGAACGTACGCGGGTGGGCCGCGCCCGCCGCAGCGCCGGACCCGATCCCGTACGACGTCACGCCGCGCCTCGGCGAGATCGGCGTGCCGACCGCGGTCGTCGCCGGCGCGCACGACTTCATCTGCGGCCCTCGATGGGCCCGGATGCTGGCCGACGGCATCCCCGATGCGCGGCTGACCATCCTCGAGGACAGCGGCCATTTCGGGCACATCGAACAGCCGGCCGAGTTCACCACGGCGGTCGTCAAGGCCCTGCTCCCGTAGGAGCGCGCCGGCCGGGGTGTCAGCGGCAGCTCGCCGGATCACCGCGGGCGCCCGGGCCGCCGCGGTCTTCGCGCCCGCTCAGTGACCGTCGTCGAGGAACTTGCGGACCTGGGCGAGCATCTGGAAGACCTCGATGCGTCCGTCCAGGAAGCCCATCCGGTAGTCGGCCCCGGTCTGCGGGTCGTCGGCCCGGGCGGCGTCGCGGCGGCCGGCGCCGCCGTCGGCGCGGCCCAGGTTGTACGCGATGAGCTCGTCGTCCATCGTGTTCACCGCCGGTCACCCCCGAGCGCCCGTCGGATGGCCGCGACCAGCTCGTTCTCGAACCTGGCCAGCTGCCCGTCGGTCAGCCCGGTGCGGTAGTCGGGGTCAGCCAGGCGACTCTCGTCGGCATCGCCGGCGAGGCCGTCGGAGTGGCCGGCTCCGTAGGCTCGCAGCGCGTCGTCCATCGGTCGTGATCCTCCCCGAGCCGGCCGGGGGGCGGCAGACTCGGCCGATACTTTCGCACGCCGAGCGAGAAACACCCACCGGCCGTCCGGCCGATAGCGGCGGGACCCATCGGTCAGGCGGCCGCGTTTCGCGGGAGCAAGCCGGACATTCTCCACAAAGGCCCGGACACGAGGTCCAGCGAGGAGAGGTATGCCACTACGCGTTCCCCGGCCCAGCGCAGCGTTTCCCGGTGGTGCGGGTTGGCCCGGGCCGCGCGACGACCGGCCGCCGGGTCGATCCCGACCGAGCGATAGACCGCGGGATGGATCAACCGCGTGCCGCACAGGTAGGCGGCCCGGCCGATCACGACCTTGTCGAACGCGAGCCGCGCCCGGCCGGCGCCGCGCACCGAGGAGGCGAGCTCGTCGCGGGCGAAGCGGACATGCCGGGCTTCCTCCACGACGTGGACGCGGGACACCATCCGGACCAGCGGCTGCACCTGCTCGGAGCCCATCGCCTCGCGCTGGAGCGTGTCGAGGATCTCCTCGCAGATGAGGATCGCCGCGTACATGCGCGGGCCGGTGCCGGTGGCCGCGATCCACTTGCCGAGGGCCTGGTTGACGCCGTCGGGGCGGTAGACGGGAGTGTCCAGTTTGGCGATCATGCGGCCGAACATCACCGAGTGGCGGCACTCGTCGGCGACCTCGGTCAGGGCATATTGGGCATCCGGCGCGGTCGGGTTCTGATGGTAATACGCCCTGATCAGCAGCTGCATGAGGATCGTCTCGAACCAGATGCCCAGGCCGGCGATGCTCGAAGCCTCGTGCCGGGTCAGGGTGATGCGCTGCTGCTCGGTCAGCCCCTCCCACAGTGAAGTGCCGTAGAGGCTGGACCGGTGCGGGGGCACGAAGTAGAGGTCGTCGGCGAGCGGGGCATCCCAGTCGATCTCGACGTCCGGGTCATAGGAATGTTCAGCCGAGGCACGAAGCAGGCGGTCCGCCGTCATCACGACTCCTTGACGTACTCAACTTGACGTCTTCAATTTGACGTTACCCGAAGTAACCGTTACTTCTAGTAGCATGAATGCCGACGCCGACGGGCGCAAGGGGCGCTGGGCCGGTCACCGCGAACAGCGCCGCGCCGAACTCACGGCGGCCGCCATCGACGCGATCCGCCGGCTCGGCCCCGAGGTCGGCATGGAGGCGATCGCCGCCCACGCCGGGGTCAGCAAGCCGGTGCTCTACCGCTACTTCGCCGACAAGTCCGAACTCTGGCTCGCGGTCGGCCAGGTGGCGGCCGGCCTGGTGCTCGACGCGATCACCCCGGCGGTCGCTTCCGTACGGGAGGAGCGCGCGGCGATCGCCGCCGCCGTCGACGCCTATCTGGGCCACATCGCCGCCGATACCCACCTCTACCAGTTCGTCGTCCACCAGCCCGAGATCGCCCGCGGCCGCGACGTGGTGACCGACGTCGTCGACACGGTCGCGAGCGGCCTGGCCCGCATCTTCGGCGACCGCCTGCGCGCCCGCGGGCTCGACTCCGGCGCCGCACTCCCCTGGGCCTACGGCGTCGTCGGCTACGTGCAGTCGGTCGGCGACTGGTGGCTCCGGCAGCAGCAGCCGATCAGCCGCGAGGCGCTGAGCGACTATCTGACCACTTTCCTGTGGAGCGGCGTCTCCGGCATCCGCCAGGCGACCGACATCCCGGGCGGGCTGGCGGCCTACCGAGAGGAGACGGGACATGGGTGACCTCGAATATCGCGGACCGGCGGTTCTGCACGGCGTACCGGTCGAGGTGCGCCTTTCGGCGCGGTTCGAGCCCCTGGAGGGCCGGTTCCGCTGGGCGGGGCGCACCGGGCCGTCGCGGTCGCTTCACGACCAGGTGGCGGCCGGGTTGCGGTCGGCGACTTTCACCCTGCCCTCGGGCACGCCCATGTCCGTACGCCTGAGCGAGCCCGACCCCTGGGGCGGCGTGAGGTTGTCCGGCACCGGAACCCCGCCCTGGTTCGGTTAATCGACCCAGAGGGTCAGCTTCTCCGGG
>DASWRZ010000107.1:0-33157 GCA_036402935.1 Actinoplanes sp. | reverse complement strand
GTACTCGCGCCAGTTCAGCCAGCCGCTCACCCAGGTGGCCTCGATGGCCAACCTGATCCAGTCCGGCGTCGCCTCGGCCGAGCGGGTGTTCCAGCTGCTCGACGCGCCCGAGCAGAGCCCCGACCCGGACCCGGTCGTCCTGGGCCGGGTGGCCGGGCGGATCGCGTTCGAGGACGTGTCGTTCCGCTACCTGCCCGAGAAGCCGCTGATCGAAGGCCTGTCCCTCACCGCCGAACCGGGCCAGACCGTGGCGATCGTCGGCCCCACCGGCGCCGGCAAGACCACGCTGGTCAACCTGCTGATGCGGTTCTACGACGTGTCATCGGGGCGGATCACCCTGGACGGGGTGGACATCGCGTCCATGCCGCGCGAGGAACTGCGCGAACACATGGGCATGGTGCTGCAGGACACGTGGCTGTTCGGCGGGACGATCGCCGAGAACATCGCGTACGGCGCCGACTCGTACGACATCGAGGCCGTGCACCGGGCCGCCGAGGCGGCCCACGTCGACGCGTTCTGCAAGACGCTGCCCGACGGCTACGACACGGTGATCGACGAGGAGGGCTCGAACGTCTCGGCCGGCCAGAAGCAGCTGATCACGATCGCCCGGGCGTTCCTGGCCGAGCCGAGCATCCTGATCCTCGACGAGGCCACCAGCTCGGTCGACACCCGCACAGAGGTGCTGATCCAGCGGGCGATGAACACGCTCCGCAGCGGCCGCACGAGCTTCGTCATCGCGCACCGCCTCTCCACGATCCGCGACGCCGACGTCATCCTGGTGATGCAGGACGGCAGCATCGTCGAGCAGGGCACCCACGACGACCTGATCGCGGCGGACGGCGCGTACGCCCGCCTCTACTCGGCCCAGTTCGCCCAGGCCGTGGCCGAAATCGACTGATCAAGGCGAGGGGGGCGGCCGAATGGCCGCCCCCCTCTTCTTCGGGTCAGTGCACTACTTGATCGTGATCTTCTTGGTGGCCGAGTAGCCACCGTTGATGCCCACGTTCAGGTCGCCCTGCACGAAGGCCCGCAGCGACCAGCTGGACTTCGACTTCTCGGAGACAGTCGCCTTCCAGAGGTTGTCCGAGCCGGTGGTGCCCTTCCAGGTGTTGACCCACTTGCCGCCGGACAGCACCTGAACGATGACGACCTGCTTGGCGCCACGCGGGTTGCCCTGAACGGCCAGGCTCAGCTTGCCGGTCGTGGTCGAGGCTACGAAGACCGGAGCCTGGGTGATGCCGACCTTGGCCACGTCCGACTGCTTGTCGCCGACCGCGGTCTGGAACACGTAACCGGTGCCGATCCAGCGCGAGAAGCTGTACGAGCCGTCCTTACCGGCGGTGGTCTGGTCGAGCTTCACCGGGCTGGCGCTGGCGGTGCTCCACGGAGCACCCCAGAGCTCGACGGTCGCGCCCGGGCCGGCCTTGCCGGAGATCGGCACGGCGACCGCACCGGTGACCCACGTGGGAGCCATGATGGTCGGCGCCCCGCCACCCGGCGGCGGCGTGGTGCCACCGTCGCTGGGCGCGATGGTGATGACGCCGTCGGTCACGCTACCCACGTTGCCGACGCCACTACCACTGGCGAGGATCGTCTCGGCCGGCTCGGCGACCGTGTCGTCGTTGAGCGTGACCTTGGTGATCGGCAGGATCGTGCTCGGCATGGTGCTCTGCGGAATGGTGACCGCGATGACACCCGGGTTGACGTAATCGCTCTCGTCGGCCGCCTTGCTGCCCTTGACCGACTTGCCGGCGAACCAGACCGTCACGTTGGTGTCGGTCTGCGAGGTGCCGGTGACGGTGCCGGTCACGGAGACGGTGTCGCCCTCGTGGCCCGCGACGCTGTTGACCTCGAGGCTCGGGGCCTTGTCGTCGTTGAGCAGCGTGAGCTTGGCGGTCTTGGCCGTCGTGGCGACGTAGCTCGTGCTGCCGAAGTCGGTGGTGGCGGTGAAGTACGCCGTCTCGTCCGGCTCGTACACCATGTCGCCGTTGTCCAGGACGACGAAGTATCCGCTCATCGCTCCGGCCGGAACGGTGACCGTGGTGTTCAGCAGCATGTAGTCGTTGCTGCCGGCGTTGGCGGTGATGGTGCTCGACGCCGTGCCGTTGTTGCCGGCCGTGGTGTCGGTCATGTTGAAGACGATGTCGTGGTCGCTGGCGTTCGACAGCTTGACCGGCATGAGCAGGGCGCCTGGAGCGTCGCCCTCCTTGGTGCTCAGGTCGTCGAAGGTCATCGTCGGCGTCGCGTCGTCGTCGGTGATCGTGATGGCCGTCGTCGGCGACCCCAGGTTGGCGGTCGTGTCGCCGACCGGCGCGGTGAGGTTGACGTTGAAGGTCTCTCCGGTGCCCTCGTCGATCGTGTCGCCGAGGACGTCGACCGTGAAGGTCTGCGTCGTGGTTCCGGCCGGGAACGCCAGGGTTCCGGAGCCGGCGACGTAGTCCTTGCCGACGATCGCGTGACCGACCGCCACGCTGTCGTCCACTGTCGCCCACTTGGCGCTGACGGTGCGACCCGACGCCTGGCTCAGCGTCGCGGTGAAGGTCTTGGTCGACTTGCCCGAGTCACCCTCGGTCACCGCGGTCGGGGTGATCGCGATGGTCGGCTTGGCGGCCGCGTTGGCATCGGTGATCGAGCCGCCGACCTGGACGGTGTCACCCAGGGTCGCGTTCGTCGGGGTGGAGATCTTGATCGCGTAGTCTTCGGCGTTCTCGTTGAGATTGTCGTTGATCAACGGAATCACGATGTCCGCCGACGCCGTGTTCGGAGCGATCGTCACCGTCCGGTTGTCCGGGTAGGTGAAGTCGGCACCCGGCGTCGCCTGGTCGTCCCCGGTGACCGGGGTGACGGCCACCGCGTCCCACTTGAAGGTGATCGGCAGCTGCGACTGCACGGACGGCGTGACGGTGAAGGTGACGTTGTTACCTTCGGCGACCGCGCCACCGCCCGAGAGGGTCAGCCGGGGCGTCGTCTGCGAGTCGATGATGTTGATCGACGTCGACGCGGTGGTCGGCGACGCCTGGGTCGACGAGCCGTTGACGGTGAAGGACATCGTGTCGATCGCGTCCTTCACACCGTCGCCCCTGACGGTGACCGACTGGGTCGTCGAACTGAGCAGCTGACCGGCCGGGACCGTGAGTGTCCCTCCGACTACCTGCGTGTAGTTGCCCGGCTGCTTGGCTGTGCCGTCGGCGGTGTTCACGGTGATGACCGTGTCGACTCCGGACACGGCGCTGAGCCTCGCCGAGACCGCCGTCGTAGTGGTCCCGGCCGAAGCCGGTTCGGTCACCGAGCCCGGCGTCGCGGTGAGCGTGTAGGACGGCGCGGCGTCGTTGTCGAGGATCGTGGCGGGAACGGACGACGTGACGTCCGCGCCAGAAGTCGCTACGACCGCGAGAGTCTGCGTTCCCTCGTACAGCGAATCGTTCGTGACCGGGATGGTGATCGTACCGGTGTCCAGGGTGACGTCGTCGACGCTGATCGTGGCGGGAAGGGATGCGTAGCGGGCCTGCGACGCCGTGTTCGCCACACCCGGGGTCCACGCGAGGCTGTAGCTCGCGGAGCCGGTTCCGTTCCATGTCCACGGAATGCTGATGGTGCCGCCCTCGGTCGTCGGTCCGCTCGCCGGACCCAGCACGAGGTCGCCCGGGGCGGCCGCGGCGAAGGCCGGTGCTGAGAACGTCAGCGCGGGGACGATCCCGATGGCGATGGCGGACATGACCGTGACGGCGGTCCGTATGGACTTGGGGCCGCGCAGCGCGAGCGGGGCCGACCCGCTCCCCGCCGCATGGGGTGATCGATAGCGCATGTCTTTCTTTCTCCTTTGGCGGCCGGGCTGCCTCGCGGGGAGGCCCCTAGCTTTCGCGTCCCGCGGAATGCGGGCTGCCTTACGGGTACCGCACCAGAAGGGCGGCTCGGGAGACCGGACATATCCGGCTTGGCCAGCACAAATACCGGACATATAGATCCGGCATGAGGTCGCGCCTTCCGTAATCTAACCGGCTTATTACCGCGTTACCGGCGGATCGCGTTTTTCGTCATAAATCGGCCAAGTCGTCGGGCCGAGCCACGATCGCCGGCGCCGCCGGCAAGGAAACAGACCGGTCGGTGCCGATCAGACGGACAGCTACCCATGAGGGCCGATACGGCGCATAAATGGCGAAATGGCGACGGCGCACTCCCCTGGAAACGCCGGAACGCAAGCTGCCGGCGTACGGAAAAGGCGGCGGCGATAAGCCGCACCGAAGCGATGAGCGCGAGGTGCTCTCCACGACGCCCGGTAGCGTCGACCGGGTGGGACATCGAGTGCTCGTGGTGGACGACGACCCCGTGGTCAGCGACGTCGTCCGGCGCTACCTGGAGCAGGACGGCTTCCAGGTGGGCCTGGAGAGTGACGGGCCGGCCGCCCTGATCGCGGTCGAGAAGGACCGGCCTGACCTCATCGTGCTCGACCTCATGCTGGGCGGCATCGACGGGCTCGAGGTGTGCCGGCGGCTGCGGCAGGACCGGCCGCATCTGCCGATCATCATGCTGACCGCGCTCGGCGAGGAGTCCGATCGGGTGCTCGGCCTGCAGGTCGGCGCCGATGACTACGTGACCAAGCCGTTCTCGCCGCGGGAGCTGGTGTTGCGGGTGCGTTCGGTGCTGCGGCGCAGCGCTCCGGAGCCGGCCGGCGACAAGCTCGCCGACGGCGACCTCGTCGCCGACACCGGGCGCCGGGTGGCCGAGCTGGACGGGAAGGTTCTGCAATTGACCGTACGCGAGTTCGACCTGCTCGAATTCCTCCTGCGTCACCCCGGGAAGGCGTGGTCGCGGGAGCAACTCCTGCAGCGGGTGTGGGGCTGGGACTTCGGCGACCAGTCGACGGTGACCGTGCACGTGCGGCGGCTGCGGGAGAAGATCGAGGCCGATCCGGCCCGCCCGGCGCGGCTGCTGACCGTGTGGGGCGTCGGCTACCGGTACGAGCCCCATGCATAGCCTCCGCGGCATCGCCGTTCTGGCACTGGGCGCCGGTGCACTGGTCGGTCTGGCCGGCGCGGGCGTGCTGCGGCTGCTGCGCGGGCGGTCGATCATCGTGCACATCGTCGCGCTGATCACGATCACCGTGGCGGTGGTGGTGGCCGGCGTGGTCGCGGTCGCGCAGGCGATGTTCCTCTCCGACCACGACCTGAAGGTCGTGCTGATCACGGTCGGGGTGGCCGCACTGGTCAGTCTGGTGGTCGGGGTGACGTTCGGGCGGCGGCTGGCGGCGGCCGCGATGTGGGCCCGGCAGGCCGAGCGGGACCGCCGCGAGCTGGTGGCGTGGGTCTCGCACGACCTGCGGACACCGCTGGCCGGCCTGCGGGCGATGTCCGAGGCGCTGGAGGACGGCGTGGTGGCCGACCCCGAGGCGGTCGCCGAATACCACCGGCGCATCAAGGCCGAGACCGACCGGATGAGCGGGCTGGTCGACGACCTGTTCGAGCTGTCCCGCATCCACGCCGGCGCGCTGCACCTGCACATGACCGAGGTGCCGCTGGCCGAGGTGGTGTCGGACGCGATCGCCTCGGTGAAGCCGCTGGCCGCGAGCAAGGGCATCCGGATCGACGCGTCCGAGCAGGGCTGGCCGGCGGTGAGCGCGAGCGAACCCGAACTGGCCCGGGTGGTGGCCAACCTGCTGGTCAACTCGGTGCGCTACACCCCGGCCGGCGGGACCGTCCGGGTGGCCGCGGGCAAGGACCGCGACGCGGTGTGGCTGACCGTCTCGGACTCGTGCGGCGGCATCCCTCAGGAGGATCTGGCGCGGGTGTTCGACGTGGCGTTCCGGGGGTCGCGCGAGCGTACGGAAGGTGGCGGTCTCGGACTGTCGATCGTGCGCGGGCTGGTCGAGGCGCAGGGCGGGCGGGTCAGCGCGCGCAACGCCGACCGCGGCTGCTGTTTCGAGGTGCGTCTTCGTACCTGACGGTTCGCCGGCCCGTTGCCCGCCGTCCACCGGCGGGGCGCCGGCGACCGCAAGGACCCGATCACTCCGGCCACCCACCGAGCCGCTGCACGTCGAGGCTGGGCGTGACCAGGCGGCTCGGCACACCGTCGAGCAGGTCGTAGGCGCCCCGGCCGCGCACGATAGCGGCCGTGCTCAGGGCGTTGGCCTGCAGGCAGGACGAGGCCGCGACCGACACCGTGCGCCAGATCCGGGCCGCCGGCCGGCCGGTGCGCGGGTCGACGATGTGATGCAGGAGCGGCCCCCACGTGTGGCCGGCCGTGCTCGAGGTCGCGAGCGCCGCGCCCGCGGGCAGCTTCACCGTGTCGGCCGGGTCGCCGGGACGGTCCTGCACCAGCACCTGCCATCCATCGGCGGGTGCCGGCCCCGCGGTGGCGATGTCGCCGCCCAGGGCGACCAGTACTCCCACGCTGAGACGCAGTGCGATCAGTGAGGCGATCCGGTCGGCGGCGGCGGCCTTGGCGGTCGCGCCGAGGTCGAGGAGTACGCCGTCGGGCACGGTCAGTTCCACGCCGCGCAGGTGCACCGCCCGGTAGTCGGGCACGGGGAACACCCGGACCGCGGGTGCCACGACCCGGCCGGTGATCTGGGCGAAGTCGCGGTCGTAGCCGAGCGCGCGCAGCGCCGCGCCGACCGTCGGGTCGACGTCGCCGTCGGTCACCTCGGCGACCATCAGGGCGTCCGAGATCAGGTCGGCCAGCAGCGGGCTGACGGTCACCGGGCGGCCGCCGGAGCGGCAGGCGACCGAGAGCTCGGAGTCGTCGCGGAAGCGGCTGCACGCGGCGTCCACGGCGGCGAGTTCGGCCCGGGCGATCGTCGCGGCCTCCTCGACCGCCGCCGGGTCGGTGACGACGATCCGGGCGACGGTGCCCCAGACCGGCCATTGCGCGGTGTCCCCTCGGACGGGGAGGGCCTCGATCAGCGGCATGTCAGGAACCTCCCGAGGTGGTGGCACTGCAATCCGGCTTCCCGCTTCATGAAATGCACTCCCTTCGTCAACGTCTCAACGACGAGGATGCGCGCCCCGCTTGGCTCTGCCCTGTGACTCTCCTAAGCGGTTCCTGTGGGCAGCAGAATCAACGACCGGCTAGGAAACGGTCACTTGACCGATGCGCCGTGAAACATTGATCGCCTAGTTTCAGGCCGACCACTTCGATCTGAGGAGTCCGGATGTCGACCATCCCGCAACACCTTCGCGACGAGATCGCCGAGACGAACGCGAGCGGCCGCACTCCGGTTGTTTTCATACATGGCCTGTGGCTTCTGCCGAGCAGCTGGGATCGGTGGGCGGAGGTCTTCCAGGGCGCCGGCTACGCGCCGATCTCGCCCGGCTGGCCCGACGACCCGGAGACGGTCGCGGAGGCCAAGGAGCACCCCGAGGTGTTCGCCGGCAAGACCGTCGGCCAGGTCGCCGACCACTACGCCGAGGTGATCGGCCTGCTCGACAAGCAGCCCGCGGTGGTCGGCCACTCGTTCGGCGGACTGCTCGCGATGATCCTGGCCGGCCGGGGGCTGTCCAATGTGACCGTCGCGGTCGACGCGGCACCGTTCCAGGGTGTGCTGCCGCTGCCGATCTCGGCCCTGCGCTCGGCGTCACCGGTGCTCGCCAACCCGACCAATCGGCACAAGGCGATCCCGTTGACCTTCGAGCAGTTCCACTACGCGTTCGCCAACGCGGTCGACGAGGTCGAGGCGCGCAAGCTCTACGAGGAGTACGCGGTGCCGGCCCCGGGCGCGCCGCTCTTCCAGGCCGCGGTGGCCAACTTCAACCCGTGGACCGAGGTCAAGGTCGACACGGAGAACGCGTACCGCGGGCCGCTGCTGATCGTCTCCGGCGAGAAGGACCACACCGTACCGCCGGCGATCTCCAACGCGGCCTACAAGGTGCAGCAGAAGAACAGTGGCGTGACCGAGTTCGCCTCGATCCCGGACCGCGGCCACTCGCTGACCATCGACCACGGCTGGCTCGAGGTCTGCAACACGGCGCTGGCGTTCGTCCAGCGCTTCGCCGAGCGGTAGGAACCCGTTCGTCCGGCGCTTCGCCGACCGGTAAGAACTCGTTGGTCCAGCGCTTCGCCGACCGGTAAGAACTCCGGCGCCTCGCCCGGAGTGGGTGAGATCGATGCATCTATGGCTATCGTTGAGCGCGAGAAATCTTTCATGTTCTATGGGGGTCGGGTCATGTCGGCAGCTCAGCGGTTTGCGGCCATCACGTCGTCCGCGGCGCCCAGCGGGCAGCGGGTGATGTTCGGGCGGGTCATCGTGCTCGGCGGGAGTGTCGCGGGGCTGATGGCGGCGCGGGTGCTCAGCGACCACGCCCGCGAGGTGCTCATCGTCGAGCGGGACGACCTCGCGGCGCTGGATGTGTCCGACGAGGAGATCGCGAAGGATCCGGTGGGCGCCGTCGGTCCGCGGCCCGGTGTGCCGCAGGGCAGCCAGGTGCACGCGCTGCTGCCGTCGGGGCAGATTCAGCTGGAGCGCTGGTTCCCGGGGTTCGTGGACGCGGCGCTGACGGCCGGCGCGGTCAACCCGCCGCCGGCTGCGGGCCGGTTCTACATCGACGGTGAGCTGCGGCAGGACCCGCCGTCCGGGCAGGACATGCAGGGTCTGATCTCCAGCCGGCCGTTCCTCGAGGCGCTGCTGCGGCACCGCGTGCTGGCCCTGCCGAACGTGCGCACCCTGCACGGCCGCGTCGACGGGCTGACCATCGCGGACGGTGCGGTGACCGGGGTGCGCTACGTGCCGGCCGGCGCCGACGAGGTGGTCGAGGAGCCGGCGGACTTCGTCGCCGACGGCACGGGTCGCTCCAGCCGGCTCGGTGATTGGATCGAGGGGTACGGGTTCCCGCGCCCGCCGATGCAGCGGATGGGCATCAAGCTCAACTACGCCACCGCGTTCTACCGCCGCCCGGCCGACGCCGAGGTGTGGACGACGATCTCGATCGACAACCCGGGGCCGGGCAAGGTGGCGCGGATCGCCGGGTTCACGCCGGTCGAGGGCGATCGCTGGACGATGCTGGTCGCCGGCTACAACGACGACCGCCCCAGCCGCGACCCGGCGGACTATGAGCGGCGCTGCACCGAGGACTTCCCGTCCGAGTTCGGCCACGTCGCCACCACCGCCGAGCGGACCAGCGACGTCATTACCTACCACCAGGCCGACAGCCGCCGCCGCGATTACCACCGGCTGGACAGGTTCCCGGCCCGGCTGATCGCCGCGGGCGACGCCGTGGCCTCGTTCAACCCGGTCTACGGCCAGGGCATGACCTCGGCGATGCTGCACGCGAGCTGCCTGTCGGAATATCTGCGCGGCAACCCCGACCTGTCGAAGCCGGCCCTGTCCTACTTCGCCGACGTCCGGGTCGTCGTGGACGCCGCCTGGCAGGTGTCCACCCTGTCCGATCTCGCGCTGCCGCATGTGGACGGGCCCTATCCGCGCGGCTACAAGTTCATCCAGTGGGCCAGCGGGCTGGTGTTCAAGGCGTCCATGCGCGACAACAAGATCAACGGCATTGTGGCCCGGGTGACGACGATGCTCGCTCATCCGAGTGAGTTGTCGCGGCCGGGGGTCGTGTTCCGGGCGCTGACGGCCGGCGCCCGTGGCTGACTACAGATCTTGAATGGTGGGGTTGATCGATGCCTTCCCGGCGTGTCGGCGTGACAGGCGATTGACGGGTTTGTACCCCGGAGGCCTCAGCGGCAGCCTGTGCCGTCTCGACGAGACCCGGCTGCGGCGCCTCGCTGACGCGTTGGACGAAGGCCCTGCGGTACACGGATTCGGCGTCGATCAACGCTGGACCCCGGCCCGGGTGTCGGACCTGATCGCCCGGATGTTCCATATCCGATACACGCTGCGCGGCACCGCGAACATCCGGTACCGCCTCGGCTTCTCGGTCCAGGTCCCGAAACACCGGGCGGTCGAACGCGACGAGGCCGCGATCGCCGCCTGGCGGCGGGAGGCGTGGCCGGCGGGAAAACGGTAGCGGCGCAGCGGCGCGCATGGATCTGTTTCGAGGACGAAGCCAGTCAGACGCTGCGCCCACCGAAAGCCCGGACCTGGGGGCGGCACAACGTGACCATTCAAGGTCTGTAAGAACTAGAGCAGGCCCAGCCGCATCGCCGTGGTTGCCGCGGCGGTGCGGTCGGCACGTCGAGCTTGTTGAAGATGCGCAGCAGGTGCGTCTTGACGGTCGCCTCGGCGATGAACAGCCGCCTGCCGATGTCGGCGTTCGTCAGCCCGCCGGCGACCAACCTGAGAACTTCGGTCTCGCGCGCCGAGAGCGCCGGCGGGGCCGGCGAGCGCACCTGGCGTACGAGCGTGGAAGCGACACTCGGCGCGAGCACCGTCTCGCCCCGGGCCGCCGCGCGCACCGCGTCGGCCAGCTCGGCCGGTGACGCGTCCTTGAGCAGATAACCCCCGGCGCCGGCCTCGATCGCGCGGAGGATGTCGCGGTCCGACTCGTACGTCGTGAGCACCAGCACCCGCGTCCTCGGTGCGGCGGCCAGGATCCGTTCGGTCGCCGACACCCCGTCGCCGCCCGGCATCCGCAGATCCATCAGCACGATGTCGGGCTTCTCGGCCAGCGTCAACGCCAGCGCCTCGTCGCCCGACGACGCCTCGCCGACCACGGTCAGGCCGGGCTCGGCGTCGAGCATGCCGCGCAGTCCGAGCCGCACCACCGGGTGGTCGTCGACCAGCACGATGCGGATCACGCTGCCGGTCGGCAACCCGAACTGCGTCACGAGGGCACCTCCAGCTCGATCGTGGTGCCGTCGTCGGTCGTGCTGGCGACGGTCAGCGTGCCGTTGACCTGTTCGGCGCGGGCCCGCATGCCGTTGAGCCCGAACCCGTCGGCCTGCCCCGGAGTGAAGCCGTGGCCGTCGTCGCGCACGGTCAGCCGGACGACGTCGTCGGCGAACGCCAGCAGCACCTGGGCCGAGCCGGCGCCCGCATGCCGACGCACGTTGGCCAGTGCCTCCTGGGTCGCGCGCAGCAGAACCACCTCGACCGACGTCGGCAGCCGGCGCGAGGGGCCGGTGACGCGCACGGTCGCGGGCACTCCCGACTCCTCGCTGAATCGGGTGGCCGCACGGCGTACGGAATCAAGCAGTGACCCCGCCGCGAGCGCGGCGGGCGAGAGGTCCGAGACCAGCGCACGGGCCTCGGCCAGGTTTTCCTTCGCGGTGCGGACGGCGAGCGCCACCCGCTCGTCGCGCAGCTGCGGCTCGGCGGCCTGGAGCAGCGTGATGATGCTGGTGAAGCCCTGGGCCAGCGTGTCGTGGATTTCGCCCGCGAGACGTGCCCGCTCGGCCGACACGCCCGCCACGTGGGAGAGCCGGGCGACCTCGGCCCGGCTCGCCTCGAGTTCCTCGATGAGCTGGCCGCGCTCGACGCTCTGCTCGATCACCCGGATGTTCCAGAAGCCGAGCCAGACGCCGGCCGCGGCCGAGATCAACCCGATGACCAGGTCGGTCGGGACGAGCTTGGGCTCCTCGATCACGTCGACCAGCGGGGTGACCAGGTTGACCAGCACCACCAGCACGATCGCCGGGCGCATCGGCACCAGCTGAAAGAAGAGCGGGATGATCGCGAAGAGCAGCCAGGTCGTGAACGGTGTCGCCGCGACGGTGACCACGAAGAACGCGAGGTGCCCGATCGCGACGACGACGTTGCGCCAGTCCTCGATGTCGTGGTTGATGAGCCGCCGACCGGCTGCTATGTGCAGCACGACCATGGCGGCGATCGCGGCGGCCGAAGTCTCCCGGCGCCAGAGCGGGTGGCCGTCGCCGGTCACGGTCGCGGCGACGACGGCCACCGCGACCACGGCGAAATAGATCTCCCAGTAGGGCCAGTAGCGCCGGTGCGCTTCCTCGATCACCGGTCGCGCTCGCTCCAACGGAACGTCACCAGGCACAACACCAATCCGATCACACACCAGGCACCGAGCACCAACGCCGTCCGGCCGAGCTCCCACTGACCGGCCGCCTCGAGCGACTTCATGCTGTCGGGCAGGAAGACGTAGCGGAAACCCTGGCTCATCCACTTGACCGGGAAGATCGACGCGATGTTGATCAGCCAGTGCGGCAGCTGGGTGATCGGGTGGATGAAGACGCCGGAGATGAACTGCAGCGCCACCACCGGCACGTTGAGAATCGCGCCGGCCGTGCGGGCGTGCCGGACGATCGCGCTGACCGCGACGCCGATCAGCGAGCAGGCCACCACCGAGAGCACGAACAGCCAGGCGAACGTCAGCCAGTGCGACGCGTCCGGGAGCTTCAGGTCGAAGACCAGCGCACCGACGCCGATCAGCACCGCGGCCTCGGCCACGCTCAGGAACAAGACCAAGGTCAACTTCCCGATCAGGTACGCCGTGACCGTCAACGGCGTCCCCCGGAGTCGCTTGAGCGTGCCGTCCTCGCGGTCGAGCGCGAGCCCGGCGCCCATCGTGATGAAGCCGGTGTTGAGGATTCCGTACGCGATCATGCTGGCCGCGTAGACCTGACTCGCGCTCACCCCGGCCTGATCCTGGTCCTTGCCGAAGATGGTGCCGAAGAGCAGCAGGAGCAGCGCCGGGAACAGAAAGGTGAAGACCAGGGCGGTGCGGTCGCGGACGAACATCAGTAGTTCCACCCGGCCCCGCGAAAGGCCGTTACCGAAGGTGGACGGCAGCGCGGCGGTGCTCATCGGTCGGCTCCGATCAGGTTGAGGTAGATGTCTTCGAGCGTGGGCCGGGTGATCGTCAGCGTGCTCAGGTCCTCGTTGTCGGCGACCAGGCGGTGCAGCAGCGGGGTCGGGTCGGCCACCTGCTCGGTGTGGCCCTTCCAGGCGACCTTGGCGCCCGCGGCGGCCCGGCCGCCCAGGGTGGCCGGGGTGCCCTGGGCGACGATCCGGCCGTCGGCCAGCACCGCCAGGCGATCGGCCAGCGCCTCGGCCTCGTCCAGGTAGTGGGTGGTGAGCAGGATCGTCGTGCCCTCGGCGGCGAGGGCCCGGATCAGGTCCCAGAACTGCCGGCGCGCCTGCGGATCGAACCCGGTCGTCGGCTCGTCGAGGAAGACCAGCTCGGGCCGGCCGACGATGCCGAGCGCGACGTCGACGCGCCGGCGCTGACCCCCGGACAGTGCCCGGATCTTGCTGTTGCGCTTGGCGGTGAGACCGACCAGCTCGATCACCTCGTCGGCCGGACGCGGGTCGGGATAGAAGCCGGCGATGTGCCGGACCATCTCCCGCACGGTCAGGTCGGCGGCGTCGTCGGCGTCCTGCAGCACGACGCCGATCCGCGCCCGCCAGGCCCGGCCGGCGGCGCCCGGGTCCTCCCCGAGGACGCGGACCTCGCCGCCGTCGCGGCGGCGGTGCCCCTCCAGAATCTCCACGGTCGTGGTCTTGCCCGCGCCGTTCGGACCGAGCAGCGCGAAGACCTCGCCACGGGCGACCGCGAGATCGATGCCCGCGACCGCCTCGTGCCCCCGATAAACCTTGCGGAGGCCCTGCACCTCAATGGCTGTCATGCCATCGATCCTGCTTGTTTCGCGTCGTGAACGGGACGACCTTGTGGACGTCAGCGGTTGTCCACCGATCGGTGGACAGTCACTCCGCTTCGTTCACTCCCATCTAAACTTCTTCGCCGCCGCGGTGAGGAAGACCGCCGCCCACAGCGTGAGGCTCAGCCAGATCGACAGCGGGATCTCGGTGTCGCGGGTCAGCGCGTCGCGCAGCGCCTCGGCATGCGCGGCCAGCGGCAACAGGAACCAGCCCGCGGTGCCCAGATCGGGCGCGGCGAACATGATGCCGCCCGCCGCCAGCATCAGAACGTAGATGAACGTCGCGGCGGCGGTCGTCGTCTCGGGCCGCAGCACGCTGGCCAGCAGCAGCGCGAGCCCGGTGTAGGCGGCGGTCGCCAGCACCGTCACCCCGGCCGCCGGAAGCAGATCGGCGAGGTGCGGCCGCCAGCCGACCGCGACGCCGACCAGCGCGAGCACCAGCAACTGCAGCACGATCAGCCCGAACACGGCCGCGGTCTTGGCAAAAAGCAGACCGGGCCGGGTGAGCGGAGACGCTCCGAGCCGTTTCAGTACGCCGTAACTCCGCTCATAGCCCGTCGTGATCGCCTGACCGGTGAACGCGGTCGACATGACGGTCAGCGCGAGCACGCCCGGGACGACGAAGCCGAGCCTGTTGTCGCCCGGCACGTTGGTGGCGTGGGTCAGGCCGGCGCCGAGCAGCACCAGCAGCGGCACGCCCATGGCCAGCACGACCGCCTCGCCGCGGCGGGCGGTCAGCGTGACCTCCATCCGGATCTGCTGCCGGAGGATGTTCTTGAACGGGGCCCGGCTCGGGGCCGGCGCGAACGTGCTCATCTTCTCGTTCCCTGCATGGTCAGTGCGAGATAGACGTCTTCGAGCGTGCGCCTTCGCGTGTTCACGGCCGTGACCTGCGCGTCCTTCGAGGCGAACCAGGCCAGCACCCCGGCGATCGCGGTCGTGTCGAGAGCGCCGGCGATCGCGTATTCGCCCGGGCTCGTCTCGGTGACCTTCAGCCCTTGATCCTGGAGTTTCAGGCCGGGCCTCGCGCGCACTTCCAGGAGGTCGATGCCCGCCGCGGCCGTGAGCTCCGCCGGGGTGCCGGTGGCCGCGACCACGCCCGAACGCATGATGACGACGTCGTCGGCCAGACGCTCGGCCTCGTCGAGCAGGTGCGTGGTGAGCAGAACGGTGACGCCGTCGGCCCGCAGCTCCTCGATCAGGCGCCAGGTGGTGTGGCGCGCCTCGGTGTCCATGCCCGCGGTCGGCTCGTCGAGGAAGACCAGCTCGGGGCGGCCGACCAGGGCCACCGCCAGGCAGAGCCGCTGCTGCTCGCCACCCGACAGCCGGCGGAACCGGGTGCGCTCGAACTTGCGCAGCCCCAGCCGGTCGAGCAGCATCTCGGTGCTCAGAGGACGGGCGCTGAAGCTGGCGAACAACCGCAGGATCTCGCCCGCGGTCGCCCACGGATAGACGCCGCCGCTCTGCAACATGATGCCGAGCCGCGGCATCAGCGCATCGTGATCGTCCATCGGGTCGAGCCCGAGCACCCGCACCCGGCCGCCGTCGGCCCGCCGGAACCCCTCGCACACCTGAAGCAGGCTCGTCTTGCCGGCGCCGTTGCTGCCCAGCAGGGCGAACACGCGCCCGCGCTCCACGGTCAGCGAGACCTTGTCGACCGCGGCCGTGCCGCCATAGCGCACGACGAGCTCGTCGACCACGACCGCGTCGTCCATCACCCGGCCACCATACGTCGCGATCCCTGAGCGTCCGCTGGTGACCGGCCGGGCATGGCGCCGCTCACTGTGCCGGTCGCTAAAGTGCCCGCATGACGGTCGTCGAGATCTACACCGACGGGGCCTGCGTGCCCAACCCTGGGCCTGGCGGATGGGGTGCGGTGCTGCGCTACGGCGCTCGCGAGAAAGACATGTGCGGCGGCTCGGCGGACCCGACCACCAACAACCGGATGGAGCTGATGGCACCGATCTCGGCCCTGGAGTCACTGACCCGGTCGCCGATGACGGTGATGCTCTACACCGACAGCATCTATGTCCGGGACGGGATCACGAAGTGGCTGCCCCGCTGGAAGGCCAACGGGTGGCAGACGGCGGCCAAGCAGCCGGTCAAGAACGTCGACCTGTGGCAGCGGCTGGACGCGGTGGTCAGCAAGCACGATGTGCAATGGCACTGGGTGAAGGGGCACGCGGGCCATCCGGAGAACGAGCGAGCCGACCGGCTGGCCGCGCGGGGGCTCAAGGAGTCGGTCGCCGCGGGGTAGTCCGGGGTGGCCGGGTGGCCCTGTCGTCATCCCACCTGGCTCAGCGCCTCGAGCGCGGTCAGGAAGGCGGCCCGGTCCTCCTTCGCGAGGTCGGCCAGCAGGGCCTCCTCCGCCGCGCGGATGTCGGCCCGCACGTCCCGGTGCCGGTCGCGGCCGGCCGGGGTCAGGCTCAGCAGGCGTACGCGGCGGTCGGCCGGATCGGGTTCCCGCTCGATGAGTCCGCGCCGCTGCAGGTCGTCGAGCACCGGGATGAGCCGCGTCTTGTCGGCGTTGATGGCGGCGGCCAGCGCCGCCTGCGTGCGCGTGGGGCGGCCGCGCAGGGCGCTCAGCACGATGTAGGCCCACATCGAGATCCCGTGGCGGGCCAGGATCGGCTCTTCCATCGCGATCAGGCGGCGGCCGAGCCGCATGACCATCGCCCCGAGATCGGCCCGTTCGTCGCCCGGCACGCGCATCTCCCGTCCTCGCCAACGCTGTACACCCTTTCACGGCTTGACATATCGTACGCATAAGCAGATCGTATGCCCATGCGTACGATTAATGTGCTGGAGGCCGACGCGGCCGCGACCCGCGGCAGCGTCGCGGTGGTCGCCCGGATCGCGCCGTCTGATCTGTCATTGCCGACGCCGTGCGCCGCGTGGGACCTGCGCGCGCTGCTGGCCCACATGACCGTGCAGCACCGAGGCTTCGCCGCGGCGGCAGCCGGCCGCGGCGGCGACCTGGCC
Source organism: Actinoplanes sp. (assembly GCA_036402935.1). Classification (GTDB taxonomy): domain Bacteria; phylum Actinomycetota; class Actinomycetes; order Mycobacteriales; family Micromonosporaceae; genus Actinoplanes. The sequence goes on along the minus strand of DASWRZ010000107.1, from coordinate 16,660 downwards.
GTCTGGCAGCCGGTGCCCGCCGAAGAGCCGGTCGCCGCCTACTCCCTCGCGGCCTCGGAAGTCCTGTCGGCCTTTGCCTCGCCCGGCGTGCTCGACCGCGCCTTCGTTCTCCCCGAGATCCCGCGGGCACCGAGCTTCCCCGGGCGGGTCGCGATCGGTTTCCACCTGGTCGACTACGTGGTCCACGGGTGGGACGTCGCGCGGACCATCGGCGCGCCCTATGCCCCGCCGGAGGAGGTCGTGGCCGCCGCGTTGCCGGTGGCCCGGGCGGTGCCGGACGGCTCCGGACGCCTGGTCGAGGGCGCGGCCTTCGCCCCCGGCATCACCGTGCCGCCCGGCGCCGCGGCGCTGGACGAGATCCTGCTCCGTCTGGGCCGCGACCCGGCCTGGAAGTCGTCCGACGAGTAGCACTCGCCGGACCCCGGCCGGGCCCTCGGTGGGAACAGCGTCCGCACTCTCCGCCCGCTACGACCGCCGAATTTGATTTTTCAGACTTCGGCGGTCAATTCGTAAACCTCGCTCGTGGGGTGGCCGGCGCGTTCGTGGATGCGCATGACCGCCTCCTTGCTCGGGCCCGTGCTCAGGCAGAAGACCTTGCCGGACTCGGGGTCGAGCCAGGCTCGCTCGAAATGGACGCCCTCGTCGCCCTCGATTTTGAGGTCGGCCTCGTGGGCGTCGGCGAGTTGTTCCGGGGTGACGCCGTGGAATCCGCTGTGCACGTCCATGAACTTGGCCATCGGAATGCTCCTGTCGAATGGGCTGATATAGCGCAGCCTGCCGGTAGAACCGAAGTCGGACATCGGTCATTGCACCTAGGAATGCTGCGGCCGGTGACCTAAAGTCGCGCCATGAACGTCGCGTTGAGCAGCCCGGTGCTGGTCGGCCGGGACGATCTGCTCGCGCTGGCCGGGCGCCGGCTCGCGGCGGCCGCGGAGGGCAGTGGCGAGCTGCTGTTCCTGGCCGGCGAGGCGGGGATCGGCAAGACCCGGCTGCTGGGAGAGGTCGTGTCCCGGGCCCGGGAGTTGGGGTTCACCGTGGTGACCGCGGCCGCGTCCCCCGGGGATGCGCAGGTCGCGGCGGGCCTGTTGGGGGATCTCGCGGGCGAGTTGGGGCGGGAGCCCCGGACCGCGTCGGCGGGCTCGCGGATCGCCGCGCGGCTGCGCGATGGTGGCCATGATGGGGATTCCGACCGGCAGCGGCGCCTTCTCGTCAGCGACATCTCCGATCTGCTGGGGTCGCTCGGGTCAGATCCGACGCTCATCGCGCTGGAAGACCTTCACTGGGCCGACGACGTCACGCTGGACGTGCTCGGCCGGCTGGGGCGACGGGCCGGCACGCTGAAACTGCTGCTGGTCGGCACCTATCGCAGCGACGAACTCTATCCACGGGTGCCGATGCGGGTGTGGCGCACCCGGCTGCTCACCCAGCGGCAGGCCGAGGAGGCGAGACTCGGCCGCCTGAGCCGGGAGGACACCGCGGCGCTGAGCGCGGCGATCACCGGCGCGGCGCTGCCGGGGACGCTCGCCGAGGAGATCTACGCCCGCAGTGACGGGATCCCGCTGCACGTCGAAGAGTTCGTGGCGGCGGTCGGCGGAATGCCGGACACGCTGGCCGACGCCGTGCTGGCCCGGGCCGAACCGCTCAGCCCGCGGGCGCGGCGGTTGGCCGAGGTGGCGTCGGTGCTGGGGCGCTCGTTCGACCTCGACCTGCTGACCGCGATCACCGGGGACGGGCCGGCCGCGGTCGACGACGAGCTGCGCGAACTGACCGAGCGGTTCTTCGTGCAGCCGCGGTCCGACCGGGTCCGCTACGACTTCCGGCACGCGCTGATCCGGGACGCCCTCTATGCCGACCTCACCCCGCATCGGCGCCGCGACCTGCACGCCCGGGCGGCCGCGGCGGCGGTGCTGAGCGGTTTCCCGCCCGGTTTCATCAGCGACCAGTTCGAGCGGGCCGCGATGCCGGCCGAGGCGTTCGCCCACGCGTCGGCCGCGGCGCGGCGGGCGGCCGAGATGTCGGCCCACCGGGAGGCGGCCGAGCTGTATCGGCGCGCTGTTCGCAACGCGGCCGCCGACCTGTCGCCGGCGGTTCGGGCGTCGCTGCTCACCGAGATGGCGGACGAGTTGCTGGCCGTGGACGAGAACGCCGAGGCGGCCGACTGCTACGCCGAGGCCTACCGGCTGCACCAGGAGGTGAACGACCCGGTCGCCGCGGCGGCCCTGGTGCCGGACTGGGTCGCGGTGCGGCACCTGCTCGGCGCCGATCTCGCCGAGCGGACCGGCGCGCTGCGGGGAGCGCTTCCGCTCATCGCGTTCCGCGATGACCCCAAGGCCCAGGAGGTACGCGCGAACATCCACGCCGCCCTCTCGGCCGCCTATATGCTCGACCGCCGGCTCGCCGAGGCGATCGAGGACGGGGAGTTCGCGCAGTCGATCGCGGTCGAGGACTGCGACCGGGCGATGCGGTGCAACATCGACGCCACACTCGGCTCGGTGTTCCTGTTCTCGGGCCGCATCGAGGAGGGGCTGGCGCTGCTCGAGGGGTCGATCGAGCGGGCCGCCGGGTGGCGGTTCGAGGGGCAGACCGCCCGCGGCTACCGCATGATCGGGTCATCGGCGTCGATGCTGGTCGAATATCCCACCGCGTTGCGGTGGCTGAGCGAGGGGATCGCGTACGCCGAGCGGGTCGAACAGTTCAGCGACCGGCACTACATGGCGGCTCACCTGGCCCACGTGCGGTGGGCGATCGGGGACTGGGACGGGGCGCTCTCGACGGCGACCCAGGCGCTGGCCGACGGCGGCGGCATCACGACCCGCATCACCGCGCTGCATGTGCTCGGATTCGTGGCGTTCGGCCGCGGTGACCATCACTCCGCCTCGGCCCTGTTGAACGAGGCCGCGGCGCTCGGCGAGGGCATGCGGGAATTGCAGCGGCTCTCGCCCGCCTGGTGGGGGCTGGCGGAGACGGCGCTGGGGTCCGGCTCGCCCGCCGAGGCGGTGGCGTGGTGCGAAAAAGGATTCGAGGCTTCGGCCCGCGTGCTGGATGCGGCCTATCTGTTTCCCTATCTGGTCACCGGGGTGCGGGCTTATCTGGGTACGTCCGGGGCCACCGCGGCGCGGGAGTGGCTTTCCCGGACCTCGGCGATCGTCACCGATAGGGGCATCCCGGGGACCCTGGGGGCGATCGGGCACGGTTGGGGGCTCATTCATCGGCACGAGGGACAGACCGGCAAGGCGCGCGCGGAGTTGGCGGAGGCCGAGCAGTTCTGGCGGGGGCGGCGGCGGTTCTGGGAGGGTGCGGCCGCTCGGGTGGATCGGGCGCGGTGTTCGTCGCGGGGTGAGGCGGTTCTGTTGCTCGCTTCGGCCCGCGAGGAGTACGGCGGCGTGGGGGCGCCTTCTCCGTTTTCCGAGACCTCTCCTCCTTCTCATTCGCTTTTCGCTCCACTGTCCGCTCGGGAAATGGAGGTGGCACGTCTGGTCGCGACCGGGATGACCAACCGGGAGATCGCCGCGGCGTTGACGATCGCCCTCAAGACCGCCGCCGCGCACGTCGAGCACATCCGTACCAAGCTGGGCTTTTCCCGCCGTTCCCAGATCGCGGCGTGGGTTGTCGCACAGAGCTGACCGATCCGGGTAATTCGATCGGGTTACGTCAAACGGGCCATAGCTATCGGTCTATCAAGTTGGCCACAATCGGAGCATGAGCGCCCCTGGCAATTCGATCTTGATCATCGCCTTGATCGCCCTGTTCGTCGCCTGCTGCGGCTACGCGGCCGGCCGCATCCACCAGCGCCGCCAGACCGGCGACGACCGGGAGGCGGCGTATCGGGACGGATACGAGAAGGGTTCTCACAGCGTCTTCAGCCTGGCCGCCCGCGTCATCGTGCGCCGCCGGCCGGTGCAGGCCGCGGCGGCGGTGAAGCCGGCGTCCGAGGCGCGGGACGAGACAACGCTGTTGCCGCAACTGTCGCCTTCGGCGTCGCCGTCGTCCCCGCTCTCGGGGCCGCCCGCGCCTCGGCTCTCAGCGCAGCCCACTCCCCCGCCGCTCTCAGCGCAGCCCGCGCCCCAACCCTCGGCGCAGCCTTCCGTGATGATGGGGGCGGCGGCCGGCTCCTTTCCCGGGGCGGGGATGAGCCAGATGGGCTTTCCGGTGCCGCCGCCCCCGCCCGCCGGGACCGTCCCGGAGCCGTCGGCGGTCGGCGGGGTGCGCTTCCAGCGCTTTCCCGATCCCCGTACCGGCGGCGAAACCACCGTGCTTCCGGACATGAGCGAGCGCGTGGCCCGTCCCGCCGGCAGCGCGGAGCCCTCGGACGGCGAAAGCGTTCCCGCACCCCGCCGGGCCCCCGGACACCGGGCACCCGAGGATGAGCAGGACACGATCTCTCCGGCACCGTCCTCCGAGGAGGCGCCCGGCGCCGTACCCTCCGGACGGCACACGGTTCCCGAGGAGCTGGTGAAGGCCGCGACCTACCGCCTGCCCCCGGACCGGGTCTTCCGGGCCAAGGTCCGCGACACGACCGACGAACCGACCACCAAGCTCGTGCCCAAGCCGCGCCAGTCCTGAAGTTTGTCGTACCCCGGTCGTAGGGTGCCCGCATGGTCACCGTCGACGACGTCCGCCAGGTCACCCGCGATCTGCCCCGCAGCTCGGAGCACCTGATCCACGACCGGGTCAAGTTTCGCGTCGGCAAGATCGTCTACGTGGCCTTCTCGCGCGACGAGACGGTCATGGGCTTCGGCTTCCCCAAGGACGAGCGGGCCGCCCTGGTCGAGGCCGAGCCGCAGATCTTCCACCTGCCCCGCGACTCCGACATGCGGTTCAACTGGGTCCAGGCGTCGATGGCCGCGCTCGACGAGGAGCGCATGACCGAGCTGGTCCTCGACGCCTGGGCTATGTGCGTCCCGAAGAAGGTGTGGTCGGCCTACCTCCCGAGGCTCGCCTGACACTTCCCGGTCGAAGCAGGCCTAGCCGGCTTTCCGTGCGAGTAGTGCCGGTTGACCTGCTGCACGGCCGGCCGTCAGGAGTTCCCTTTCACAAGTCGTCGGGCAACAGCGAGCTGATCGCGAGAAACGCCCGGCGCACCTCACGACGATCCTTGGTCCGGGCCAGAAATGTGACGTCGCCGCGCTCGGTCTGCAGCAGAATGCCGGGGACGTCGGCGGTCCAACCCAGGACCTGGCCGATGTTGGTCCCGGCGTTTCGGTTGGCGAAGTATCCCGCCATGCCGGTCTGCCCGATGTCACCTTCCCGGACCGCCAGGATCTCGCGCGGCCGCAACACCTCTACCGAGATCTTCGGTCCGAGGACGCTCATCCGAGCGACGGCTACGTAGTCGGATCCGACCCGCAGCTCGGCCCGGGTGGCCTGGGACGATCGCGCATTGAGTCCGGTCGTCGATCCTTTCAACGACAGAGCTTCGCCGGACGAGTCGCCGGTCGCCCGATCCACAGCATTGCCGATCGAGTCACGTGCGCGGCGGGGAAGCCAGAAGACGACGCCGACGATCGCTACGACCGTCAAAAGGCAACACAGGAATCCGCCCGATGCTCCGCTGTCCATTCGACGTGCTCCCCATGAGATGGCTGACTGAACGTCGCCATCCGACTCCGATGCCAGGCGGATCGGCATCGGCCGGAAGGTTGCGGGACCTGCCGATCATCCAAGCTGGTCGGTCATGTCGGGGCCTGCCTAGCCGAGCCGGGGTGGGCCGGCGGCGATGCGGGCGCGGATCTCGGCCATGCGCTCGGGGCTGTGGTGCGGCATGTCCCAGCGGCTCTCCAGCCACCACGTGCAGCCCGCCTCGGCCCACGGCCGCACGATCTCGGCGGCGGCCGCGGGGTCGGGCGGGGTCTCGCCGTCGACGATGACGGCCTGGCCGGGGCGGTCGAGCCAGGCGCGCATCTCGCGGACCTTCTCGGGGGTGTCGGCGCCGGACGGGATGACGCCCTCACAGCGCTGGGCGCGCCGCAGAGATTTCGGTCGCGGCCATGCGGCCACGACCCAGATCGGTACGGGGTTCTGCACCGGCCGTCCCACCTCGGCGAGGTCGTCGCGGCCCACCGCGTACTGATAATGGGTGCCCTGATAGCTCAGCCCGCCCGCCCAGAGGGCGCGCATCAGGTCGATGCCTTCGTCCATCATGGCCGCGCGGGTACGCAGGTCGAGCTCCTCGCCGGTCAGCGGCAGATCGGTCGTGACCGCCCCGACCCCGACCGCCAGCACCGCCCGCCCACCGCTCAGCTGGTCGACGGTCGCGACCTGGCCGGCCACCTTCCACGGCCGCCGCCACGGCAGCGGCGTCAGCATGGTGCCGAGCCTGACCCGCGACGTCGCGACCGCCATCGCCGCGAGCAGACTCCAGGCGTCGACGCCGTAGGCCGCCTCCCACACGAACACGCCGTCCCACCCGGCGCGCTCGGCCAGCACGGCCTGCTCCAGCTGCTCGGACGCCGTGCCACCCGGGAGCGCCACACCACATCTGAGGGTCATGACGCCAACTTAGCGACCCCGGGGGCCGCCTCGGAGGACGGATGACCTGCGTGCCCCAGCGGCCTCGGATAGGGTCGGCGGCGATGCTGCCCGACTGGGTCGCGCCGTGGTGTCGCGCTCATCTGGGCTCCGGCCCGGCCGAGGTGCTGCACGCGTCGGCGCACATGTCCGAGGTCTTCGGCCTGCGGTTGGCCGACGGCCGGGAGGTCGCGGTCAAGGCCCGCCCCGACCAGAGCGGCCGGGCCGCGACCTGCGTCGAGGTGCAGCGTTTCGTGGCCGCTCAGGGATTTCCGGCCGCGGCCCCGCTGACCGGTGTCACGGTCGAGGCCGGGGTGGCGATCCACGCCGAGTGGTGGCGGCCGGGCGGCCATCTCTACCGCGGTGACAATCCGCGACTCTTCGCGCGGCTGCTGGCCGAGTTGGTCACGCTGGCCGAGGTCGTCGTGGTGGGCGGGACCGAGCCGGGCGCGGTCGAACCGCCCCTGCCCAATCCGGAGTGGACCCGGTGGGACCACGAGGAACCGGGCATCTGGCCGGCAATTCCCTATCACGATGAGCGGCCGAGTCGCGGCGTGCCGGAATTCGTCACCGACGCGGCGCAACGGGTGCGCGACCGGATGGCGGCCGTCTATCTGCCGCGAATTCTCGGGCACGGCGACTGGGAATCGCAGAATCTGCGCTGGAACGGTGACGAGCCCTATGCGGTGCACGACTGGGACAGCCTGTGCTGGCTGCCCGAAGCGGCGATCGCCGGGGCGGCGTGCGGAGCCTATGCCAGCGCCGAGACGCCGACACTGACGCCGATCGCCTCCTCCGAAGCGTTTCTCAGCGCCTATCAGGAGGCGCGACGGCCGTTCGACGACAACGAGATCGAGGTGGCGTGGGCGGCCAGCCTCTGGCTCGCCCTGCACAATGCGCGCGGCGAGGCACTGTGGAATCGGCCGCCGGTCGCGATCGCCGCGGTTCGGGAACAGGCCGCGGAGCGCCTACGTCTTGCCGGCGCCTAGCGCGGCCACCCATTGCTCGACCTCGGCCGACGAGCGCAACACCACGATCGGCGGGAACGACGGATCGGCCGCCCAGGCGCGAATCCGGGCGCGCACGCCGGCGAACGACGTGAAATGCCACAGCAGGATCGAGTCGCTCTTCAGGAAGATCTCGCGAAAGCTTTCCACGTTGCCGTTGCAGATCGGTGTGCGGTGCACCATCCGGCTCAGCGTGCGCCGCACCAGACGGCTCAGCGACACCAGCCGGGGAAGATCAAGACCGACCACGAGGTCGGCGCGGGCCAGCGGGACATCCAGCCATTTTCCGTACGCGTGATCGAGCACCCAGGTGTCGCCGGCGCAGATTGCCGTGATGCGCTCGCGCTGGACCTGGTCGGGAACCTGCGCCCAGCCCGGTTCCCAGGTGAGCTCGTCGACCTCGACGTACGGCAATCCGAGCTGCTCCGCCACCCGCCGGGCGAGCGTCGATTTCCCCGAACCGGTGACGCCATAAACCAGGACCCGCTGCACGGCACGGACCCTACACAGGCCTTAGGGTATCGATGTGGATCTCCTCGCGAGCTCCGGGCGTTTCCCCCTGTCGCCCGGCCTGTCCGACGCCGAGTTCGCCCGCATCGAGGACGAGTTCGGTTTCCACTTCGCCGCCGATCACCGCGCGTTCCTCGCCGCCGGGCTCCCGTCCGGCCGGGGCTGGCCCGACTGGCGCGGCACCGACCGGTCGGCGATCAGGGACCGCCTGGCCGCCCCGGTCGAGGGCGTGCTGTTCGACGTCGCTCAGAACGACTTCTGGTACGGAGGTTGGGGACCCCGGCCGGAACAGCCGGAGGAGGCGGCCGACAAGGCCCGCCGCTATCTGATGACCGTGCCGCGGATGGTGCCGCTCTATTCGCACCGCTATCTGCCGGCGGTCCTGAGCGATCACCCCGTGCTGTCGATCTATCAGACCGACATCGTCCCGTACGGCAACGACCTCACGGATTGGATCGCACGGGAGTTCGGGATCGGTGCCGCCGCCGAGAAGCCGGGGCGGCGCCCGACCGTACCCTTCTGGCGCGACCTGGTCGCCTAGGGTCTGTCCGGCGGATCACGCGAGTGCGAGGCGAGGTCCAGGTGGTGGCTGACGTCGGGCGAGACGCGCCCGCATCCTGGGTTTGGATGTGGGCGTGGCTCGGCCGGCGTCAGGCGCCGGCTGGGCCACGCCACAGCCCCGCGTGATCCACCGGACAGACCCTACGGTCTGTCGGCCTCCCGCCGGGCCTTGGCCCGGCGTTTTCCCTCGTGCATCGCCTGCACCCGGGCCACCGGGATGGTGTGGCCCTCGGCGACCAGATCGGGGTCGAGCGGCTGCGGGCCGGGCATCGAGGAAGCCCATGGGTCGTCGCCGCCGAGCAGGCCCGGCGCGTTGTGGATCGTGAAGTCGGCCGGGGTGACGTCGTCGAGCGCGTCCCACGAGAGCGGGAACGACACCCGTACGCCGGGGCGGATGCGGGGGCTGTAGGCCGCGACGACCGTCGCCCCGCCCGACCGGGTCGCGTCGAGGAAGACCTTGCCGTGCCGGTCCTCCCGGATGAACGCCGTGGTCGCCAGCTGCGGATCGAGCCTCTCGGCCCGCACCGCCACCGCCCGGGTCGCGGCCGCGACATCTTCGGTCGCGACGTCGGCGGTGAGCGGCACGAAGATGTGCAGGCCCTTGGAACCGCTGGTCTTGACCGCGCCGGACAACCCGGAGTCGGTCAGCGCCTGTCGCACCAGCCGGGCCGCCGCGACCACCGGCCCGAAGTCGCCGCCCTCGGGCGGGTCGAGATCCATGATCAGGTGGGTCGGGTGGTGCTGACCGGCGCGCATGAGCGCGGGGTGGTATTCGACCGCGCGCTGGTTGCCGAACCAGAGCAGCGTGCGGCGGTCGTTGCACAGCGCGTACGTGACCTGCCGGTGCGACGCCTCGGCCCACACCTCGGTGCGCGGCACCCAGTCGGGGGTGTATTTGGGCAGGTTTTTCTGCATGAACTGGTCCTGCCCGCGGAGCAGGCGGATCACCGAGAGCGGCCGGTCGTGCAGCACCGGCAGCAGCCGGCCGGACATCGCGTCGAGGTAGTCGATCAGGTCGCGCTTGGTCGCGCCCGCACCCTCGAACAGTTCCTGATCGAGGTTGGTGAGCGGAACGCCGTCGCGTTCCTCCTTCTCAGCCGGCATGACCGATGGCCAGCGAGGGCAGGATCATCAGCAGGGTCAACACGATGTAGAAGCCTGCCACACCGGACCGTTTGTTGCGGGTCGCGATGACCGCGGCCGAGAACGGCAGCACCAGGTTGGCGAACGCGGCCAGCGTGAACACGTCGTCGCCGCGGTGCTTGCCGGTCATCCCGTAGACGACCATCAGCGGCACGACGACCAGCCAGGCCAGCGTGACCATAATGATCTTGAGCGTGACGTGGGTGCGGCGCGGGCCCTCGGTCGGGTCCTTCTCCAGAGCGAACGCCATGCGCATCGCGAAGTCGCTGGTGCGCTGCTCTTCGGGGGCCACAAAAGCCACCCTATGACCCTCGGCCGGGGAGCGCCTCCTCCCCGAACGGGCGGTCCTGAAATGTTATCGAGGCGGCCGCTCTCCGGAGCCGCGCTGGACGATCGAGGTGGAGATGACGATCGTGCGGGCCGGGCCGGTGTGCCCGCTGATCCGCTCGAACGCCAGCCGGGCCGCCTCCCGCCCGATCGCGGTCATGTCGTGCGCCACCACGGTCGTGCCGAGCACGTCGGCCAGGTCGAAGTCGTCGAAACCGACCAGCGCCGGCGGCTCGGCGACGTCACGCAGGGCCCGCAGCGCGCCGGTGGTGAGCCGGTTGTTGGTGGTGAAGAACGCGGTCGGCGGCGGGTCGAGCTCGAGCAGGTCGCGCACGGCACGCTCGGCATGGCGTACGTCGTGGATGTCGGTGCGCACGTAGGACTCCCACGCCCTGTTGCCGGCCGCCCGCATGGCCGCCACGAACCCGTCGATGCGGGCCCGTTGCGGGGACATCCGGGCCAGGTCGGCGACCAGCGCGATGCGCCGGTGCCCGCCGCCCAGCAGGTGCTCGGCGGCCGACCGGGCGCCGCCCACGTTGTCTATGAGCACGGCGTCGCCGTTCACGCCGTCCGGCGGCCGGTCGAGGAAGACGAACGGGACGCCGTGGCTGCCCTCGATCGACAGGTAGTCGTGCGCTCCGCCGCTCGGGATGATGAGCAGCGCCCGCACCCGGCGCTCGAGGAACGCGTCGACCAGGTTGCGCTCGAGCTCGGGGTCCTCGTCGTTGTTGGCGGTCACCAGCAGCAGGCCGTGCTGCCGCAGCTCGCGCTCGATGCCGCTGGCCACCGCCGAGTAGAACGGGTTGGCCAGGTCACCGCTGACCAGCCCGACCAGCGCGCTGGTGGCGCCGCGGCGCAGCTCGCGGGCGATCCCGTTGAGGCGGTAGCCGAGCAGGTCGGCCGCGGCGAGCACGCGCTGCCCGGTCGAGGGCGCGACGTTGGGCTCCCGGTTGAGGGCGCGGGAGGCGGTCTTGAGGCTGACCCCGGCGACCGCCGCCACCTGGGTGAGCGTCGGCCGTCGGACCGAGGGATCGTCGGCGGGCATCGCGCTCCGAGGGAGAATCGGGGTCGGGAGGCCCAGTATGACATCGATGTCGGAGTTGTTCCGCCCGTTACCTCCCCAACCGGCGAACGATCTCGGCCGCGGACAGCTCCCGGATCGACTCGGGATCGCCCTGGGCGAGCTCGGTGCGGGATACGCCGGCATAGATCTCCGCAATAGCCGCGAACAACTCCGGAGTCAGCCCGGCCGCCTCCTGGGTGGCCGCGACCTCCCGCATCTCGTCCACGTACCGCCACGCCTTGGTCGCCCCCCGCGCGACCCCGTCCGTCTGTGCCAGCCCGGCACGTTCGAGATCAGAAACAACCCCTTCGAGTACGCCGTAGGCCCCCGCCGTCCGCATCGCCTGCGTAACCAGCGCGATCAGCCCCTTGTAGACGCTCCCGGTGCACATCTTGAGCGCGCTCGCCGCCCCGACCCGGTCGCCGAGCACGATCGGCTCGACCTGCCCGTCCCAGGGAAGGCCGGCGACCGCGCCGGCCTCGGGCCCGCAGAGGTAGAGGCGGGCGCCGGGGCGGTCGCTCGGCGGCGGCCCGGAGATCGACCCGTCCACGAGCCGGAGGTCGCCGAGTTCGGCCTCGATGCGCGCCATCGTGGTCGGTGAGACCGCGTTGAGGTCGGCGACGAGCGGGCTGCTGCGGGTCGCTTCGGCCGCGCCCCTGATCGCCGTCGCCGCCGCGACCGCTTCGCCGGGCGGGGTCACCACGAGCACGATGTCGGCTGCCGCGAGCACGTCCTGAAGCGTCGGCAGCAGCTCGAGCCCGGCCGCTTCGGCCAGCCGCTTCGTGCGCGCCGACCGCCGGTCGACGGTCGCCACCACCCGTGCCCCGCCGGAGCGCAGCGCCCCACCCAGCCCGGCGCCCATGAAGCCCGGGCTCACGATTCCCGCAGTAGTCATCGCCCGCCAGCCTATGACCCCATCCGCGAATGCGGTCGCACCCACCACACCGCTACGACATCGGGCTGGATTTTACCCTCTTATGACATCGATGTCAGCCCGGCCTTGTCCTTCGATTGATTTACAGGTAACGATGGCTCGGAGGTTTCGCCGGACGTTCGGAGGACACATGAGACGGTCCCGACGGGGTGCCGCGACGGCAGCGCTGACCCTGGTAGGAGCATTGATGATCGGCACTCCCGCGCAGGCCGCGAGCGGGTCCGCGGGGTTCTCGAGCTCGTTCGAGGCCGGCGACCCCCAGCCCGCCTGGACCGACACCGCGGAGCGCGCGAGCGGCGTCGACGGCACCATCGCCGTCGGCATGCCGGGGACGCTGCGCAACCACGTCACCGACGTGACGGTCAACCGGAACGCCAACTCGGTCGAGGTCGGCACCAACCTCAACGACGGCGACGCGGCCAGCAAGTGGCTCGTCGACACGCCGACCAGCTGGGCGCAGTACACGCTGGACGGCTTCTACACGGTCGTGAAATATGCCCTGACCTCGGCCAACGACGCTCCCGAGCGTGATCCGCAGGCCTGGACGCTGGACGGCTCGAACGACGGCGGCGCGACCTGGACGACCGTCGACACGGTCACCGGGAACACGTTCGATCAGCGCTTCCAGACCAAGACGTTCGAGGTGGCCCACCCGGGGAGCTTCGAGATCTACCGGCTCGACATCACCGCTCACCCGTCCGGCAACCTGACCCAGCTGGCCGACCTCGACATCGCCGACGCGAACGTCACCACGCCGCCGCCGGCGCCGATGCAGAGCCGGATCGGGAACGGGCCGGCCGGCTCGCCCACGGCCAAGGCGGGCGCCGGATACACCGGGGTGAAGGCGTTCCAGATCGCCGGGCGGCACACCGCCGACGGCCGCGGGTACTCGTACAACAAGGTCTACGACGTCAAGCTGCGGGTCGGTAAGGACACGCGGCTGTCGTACCTGGTCTTTCCCGAGTTCAACCGCGCCGATCCGAGCAACCCGGCCACCTACACCGCGGTCGACCTGCACTTCACCGACGGGACGTACCTCTCCGGGCTGAACGCGGTCGACCAGCACGGCGTCGTGGTCAGCCCGGCGGCCCAGGGCGCGTCGAAGACGCTCTACACCGCGCAGTGGAACCAGCGGACGTCGCGGATCGGTGACGTCGCGAAGGGCAGGACGATCGACCGGATCCTGGTCGGCTACGACAAGCCGACCGGGCCGACGAGTTTCCGGGCCTGGTTCGACGACATCAGGATCGGCTCCGTCAAGAGCCCCCGGCCGAGCACCCATCTGTCCGATTACGCCGACACCCGGCGCGGGACGCTGAGCAGCGGTGACTTCTCGCGGGGCAACAACTTCCCGGCGACCGCGGTCCCGCACGGCTTCAACTTCTGGACGCCCGAGACCGACGCCGGCTCGACCAGCTGGCTCTACCAGTGGTCGCGGCAGAACAACGCCGACAACCGCCCGACCATCCAGGCGTTCGCGGCCAGCCACGAGCCGAGCCCGTGGATGGGTGACCGGCAGACCTTCCAGTTCATGCCGTCGCCGGCCGAGGGCGTGCCGAACGCCGACCGGGCCGCGCGGGCCCTCGCGTTCAGCCACGACAACGAGATCGCGAAGCCGTACTACTACGGCGTCACGTTCGACAACGGGATGCGGACCGAGCTCGCGCCGACCGACCATGGGGCGATCTTCAAGTTCACCTTCGACGAGGGCGGCGGAAACGTCATCCTCGACAACGTCAACAACAACGCGGCCTACACCATCGACGCCGCGAACGGCGAGATCCACGGATGGTCGGACGTCAACAGCGGCTCCCTCTCGGCGGGCTTCACCCGCATGTTCGTGTACGCCACGTTCGACCGGCCGATCGCGTCGAGCGGTCCGCTGCCGACCGGCAACCGCCCGTCGACCGGCTACGTGAAGTTCGCCTCCCGGACGGTCACCATGCGGGTCGCCACCTCGCTGATCAGCGTCGACCAGGCCCGGCACAACCTCGACCTGGAGATCCCACGGAAAGCGACGATCGACCGGATCAAGGCGCAGGCCCGCGGGCTCTGGGACGCCAAGATGCACACGATCGAGGTCGAGGGCGCGTCGCCGGACCAGCTGACCACTCTCTACTCCAACATGTACCGGCTGTTCCTCTACCCGAACTCCGCCTTCGAGAACACCGGCACCGACGCCAGGCCCGTCTACCGGCACACCGTGCAGTCGGCGGTGACCAGCCCGGCGAGCACGGCGACCGAGACCGGCGCGCCGGTCAAGGACGGCAAGGTGTACGTCAACAACGGATTCTGGGACACCTACCGCACCACATGGCCGGCCTACTCGCTGCTCACGCCGGGCGACGCCGGTCAGATGGTCGGCGGCTTCGTGCAGCAGTACGAGGACGGCGGCTGGATCTCGCGCTGGTCCTCCCCCGGCTACGCCAACCTGATGGTCGGCACCAGCTCGGACGTCGCCTTTGCCGACGCGTACCAGAAAGGGGTCAAAGGTTTTGACCCGGACATCGCCTATCAGGCGGCGCTGAAGAACGCGACCGTCACCCCGCCCAACGACAACGTGGGGCGTAAGGGCCTGGCGACGTCCGTCTTCAAGGGCTATACGCCGAGCAACGTCACCGGCGAGGCGATGTCCTGGGCGATGGACGGCTACATCAACGACTTCGGCATCGCCAACATGGCCTCCGCGCTCGCCTCCTGGGGAAAGGGCGACACCGGGCGCTACCGCGAAGAGGCCGAGTATTTCCGGAACCGGGCCCAGAACTACGTCAACATGTTCGACCCGGACGTCGACTTCTTCCAGGGCAAGGACTCCCACGGCAACTGGCGCCTCGCCCCCGGCCAGTACGATCCGCGGGTCTGGGGCTACGACTACACCGAGACCGACGGCTGGAACATGGCCTTCCACGTCCCGCAGGACGGGCAGGGCCTGGCCAACCTGTACGGCGGCAAGGACCAGCTGGCCCAGAAACTCGACCAGTTCTTCTCGACGCCGGAGACGGCCACGTTCGCCGGCTCGTACGGCGGGACGATCCACGAGATGCTCGAGGCGCGCGACGTCCGCATGGGCCAGTGGGGCTTCAGCAACCAGCCGTCGCACCACATCCCCTACATGTACGACTACGCCGGGCAGCCCGCGAAGACCCAGGCGCTGGTCCGGGAGGCGCTGTCCCGGCTGTACCTGGGCAGCGAGATCGGCCAGGGCTACCCGGGCGACGAGGACAACGGCGAGATGAGCGGCTGGTACATCTTCAGCGCGCTCGGCTTCTACCCGCTGCAGATGGGCAGCCCGAACTATGCGATCGGGTCGCCGCTGTTCACCAAGGCCACGGTCCACCTCGAGAACGGCCGGAAGATCGTCATCAACGCGCCGCAGAACAGCGCCCGGAACGTCTACATCCAGGGGCTCAAGGTGAACGGGAAGGCGTACGACTCGACCTCGCTGCCGCACTCGCTGCTGGCCGGCGGGGCGACGCTGGACTTCGCGATGGGCCCCCACCCGTCGTCGTGGGGCAGCGACGGGCCGCCTCGTTCGATCACCACCGGTAGCGCCGTTCCGAGCCCTCTTCGCGACCTCACCGGCCCCGGCGTCGCCAGCGCGCCGGCCCTGGTCGACGACACCAGTGCCACCCGGGCCACACTGACCGGCGACTTCACCTACACCTTCGACAGCGCCGGCGAGAAAGCCACCTTCTACACGCTGACCTCGTCCGACACGACCGGGACCGACCCCGCGTCGTGGACGCTGAAGGGGTCTTCCGACGGTGTCACCTGGACGACCGTCGACCGCCGCAGCGACCAGAAGTTCGACTGGCGACTGCAGACCCGGCCCTTCAAGATCGCCAAGCCGGGCCACTACAAGTACTACGCGCTCTCCGGTGTGGCCGGAAGCTCGCTGGCCGAGATCGAACTGCTGGGCTGACTAGAGTGGCGGCATGTCCGAGGATCAGCTCTGGAACGCCGTCCTGGCAACGAATCTGGGGACGCTCGCCACCATCAAACGGGACGGGCGTCCTCAGCTTTCCGACATCAACTACTGCGCCGAGCCGGGCCTGATCCGGTTCTCCACCCGCACCGCCCTGGCCAAGGTGGCAAACCTGCGGCGCGACCCACGCGCCAGCCTGAAGGTCACGGCCCCTCGGGGGTACGCCGTGGTCGAGGCGACCGCCGAGCTCTCGCCCCCGTCGCAGGCCCTCGACGACCCGACGGTCGAGGAGCTGATCGAGGTCTACCGCCTCGTCGGCGGCAAGGAGCACCCGGACTGGGACGACTACCGCCGGGCCATGGTCGCCGACGGCCGCCTGGTCGTCCGCCTGCACGTCGAGCGCCTCTACGGCTGGATCATGTAGGCCACCGGGCGAGCGACGAGCCGGCCGGCTTTCGGGCGGAAAGATGAAGAACCGGTACTCAACTGCCGACGGTCGTTGACCTGCGTCACTGCGTTGTTAAGAGTGGATCGACATCCATTAGCGACTCAGCGCCTCGAAAGGTGCGAGATGACGATCCTCCACCCAGCACGCCGCTGGGCCGCCGGGCTGACCGTGGTGTTCACCGCGGTCGGCGTGGCGGCCACGACCAGTCCGAGCGTCGCCTCGCCGGGCCACCGCC